>DATMZB010000482.1:0-6104 GCA_035560655.1 Methanotrichaceae archaeon
AAAATATGGTGATCATATGAAGGAGTCCACAGTGAAGATCCTGGATGACAAGGATATGGAGTTCGTCGATACCTTGAGAAGCCTTGGAGTGCCAAGAAATGTAGCTACCCTGATAACATTTCTTGCCAATGTAGAGGAGGCCTCATCAAGGGAGATAGAGATGGGCTCGGATCTGAGGCAGCCAGAGGTGAGCATAGCCATGCGCACCCTTCGCGAGAACCACTGGATTGAGGAGAGGGAGGTCAAGAGGGAAGGCAAGGGCAGGCCAATGAAGGTTTATGCCCTGCATGCAACCATTGATGATATAATAAGGCACTTCGAGGAGGAGAAGCTCCACGAGTCAGCCCAGGCCATGGAGTCAATACAGAGGCTCAAAGAGCTGATCTCGACCTAAAATTAGTTTTTGCCGGAGGGAGATCTCAGCACCTCTACCCCAATTCTGGATGCAATCCCCCTCCCAAGAGATATCTTTGAGCCGTCTACCTCGATCACTACCGGCCCGCCAAAGGGCTGGCAGACGATCTTTCTAACCCTCCTCCCCTTTCTTATGCCCACTGATTCAAACCTCTTCTCCCACCCAAAATCCCCGTTTAGAGATTTTATCTCCAGAGGCATATTGCATGGCGCCTTTGTAAGATCTATAGTGCCCATTGCCCAGTACTCCTAATCTGATTGCAAAAAAAGGTGAATCTAAAGGCGCACGTGTATGCCTCTATCGGCCAGGTATCTTTTGACATCTCCAATATTCCACTCGCCGAAGTGGAATATGCTTGCAGCCAGTGCTGCAGCGGCCTTTGTCTTGTCGAAGACCTCGAACATGTGCTCGGCATTGGCGCAGCCGCCTGATGCAATGACCGGTATCCTGACCCTTGAAGAGACGGCCCCCGTCAAAGGAATGTCAAAGCCATCATAGGTTCCGTCGCGATCCATGCTTGTAAGAAGGATCTCTCCTGCGCCCAGTGCCTCAGCCCTCTTCGCCCAGGCTATGGCATCAATCCCCGTGAATTCCCTTCCACCATAGAAGGAGCACTCAAACCAGCACTCGCCCTGAGGGGTCAACACAGTCTCGCGGCCCTCTTCTAGGTTGTACCTCCTCTTGGCATCTATCGCCACAACGCAGGCCTGGTTGCCGTATCTCTCGGCTATATCACTTATGAGCTCAGGCCGCTTGAGAGCGCTTGTGTTAACTGTAACCTTATCAGCACCTGCATTGAAGATGGCCCTCGCCTCTTCCACGGTCTTGATACCGCCGCCGACAGCCAAAGGCACAAACACCGACTCAGAGGTCTTCTTTATGACTTCGACCATGGTGTCCCTGCGCTCATGGGATGCAGTTATGTCCAGGAAGACTATCTCATCTGCCCCTTCCTCATAATAGCGCGCCGCCAGCTCCCATGGCACTCCTGCGTACCTGATTTGCTTGAACTCTATGCCCTTGACTACCCTGCCGCCCGGAACGCCCAGGTCGCAGTCCAGACAGGGAATTATCCTCCTGGCTAGCATCTTGTCAACCTCACGAAGTTCTCCAGGATCTTTAAGCCCTTGGCCCCTGACTTCTCGGGATGGAACTGGGTGGCAAATAAGCTGCCTTTGGCAACAGCTGCTGCAATCTCGGCTCCATGCTCAGTTGTGGCGCAAACCACTGAACTGTCCTTTGGCACACAGTAATAGGAGTGTACGAAGTAGAATAGATCTCCATCTTTTATCCCATCTAAGATCTCTATCTCCTTCTTGATGGAAAGGTTGTTCCACCCCATCTGGGGTATCATAACCCCATCAGGCAGCCTCACTACCTCGCCCTCAATCCAGCCAAGCCCTCTGGCTCCCGGGCTCTCTTCGCTGCGCTCGAAGAGGGCCTGCATGCCTATGCATATCCCAAGAATCGGGGTACCTGAAGAGAGCGCCTCAGAAAGTGAAGGTCCAAACCTTGAGAGCCTCTCCATGCACATGCCAAAGGCTCCAACTCCAGGGACCACTATTGCAGAAGCATCTTTCAGGCCTTCCGGTTCGCGGACGATCTCGGGCGAGCCCGATACCCTGGCCATGGCATTGTAGATGCTGAACAGGTTGCCCATCCCATAATCGACAATTGCTATCATCAGACCATTCCAGCCGGCTATTTTCAAGCCGGAATGGACTCTCCTCTGGTCTGATATAAACCTTCTCGATGCGGCTTTGGCAGATTCGGGACGCAAAGGTGAACCTGAATAACTAAACGACTGAACTTCGCAGAACCTTCAATGAGCTATGGCTGGAGATCTTTAGATGAACAACCATTCTCTCTGAGTGGTGCAATATTCCCCGGTCGTCTCAAGGCCGACGGGTTAAGCGCGTCAACGGGGAATGCTCTCCATCCAGGCCAATGCATGATGGCATCAGATTTGACTATAATCATTTCTAAGTTAGCCCTGTGCAATGATCCGAGAGCTGATGCTAAATGGGAAGGGCTTTGCGCAGTCGTTGCCCAAGCATCTAAAAGTCAGCTCTCAGGGAGAGTCGCAGGCTTTGTGGTGCTTGACTGTAGATTTTGCAAGAAGCTTCTCCGGGTTTGGCGGCTTGTGAGGCTTGCTAATCAGCTTGTGCCAGTTGTCCCTTTCCCAGATGTTGAATGACTTGTCCTCCTCTGGTATGAACTGCCGCAGCCTCAGCACCATGCTGTCCCAGTTGACCTGGTGGCCGTCGAAGTCAGGGCCGTCCACGCATGCAAACTGGGTCTTTCCAGAGACCTCCACCCTGCACGCCCCGCACATTCCTGTTCCATCCACCATTATGGGTGTCAGGCTCACCACAGTCTTGATCCCGGCAGGCATTGTGGCATCAGAAGAGACCTTCATCATGAACGGGCAGCCGTGGGCAAAGACCTTGTCCACCTTCTTTCCTTCTGCCAGGAAGTCCTCTATGAACTCATCCGCCCAGCCAGGCCTGCCGCAGCCTGTCAGGATGTGGACCTCGTCGCTGATCTCTCTGAGCCTGTCTGTCCAGAATATGAAGTCGGGTCCTCTGCTCTCAACAACTGTGATAACCTTATTTCCCTTCTCTTTGAGAGCTTTTATGAGCGGGATTGTGGGGCCTATCCCAAAGCAGCCGCAGGCACAGATGACCGTGCCGAACTTCTCCATCTCAGTGGCTGTGCCAAGAGGTCCGGCAATGTTTGTGGCCGACTCCCCGACATTTAGAGCTGCAAGCTTAGCTGTGCTCGTTCCAAGCACATAGAAGACTATGTCTATAGTGCCCAGCTCTCTATCCCAGCCGGCCATGCCCATTGGGATCCTCTCGCCCTTGTCATCAGCCCTGATGATCACGAACTGGCCCGGCCTGGCGCTCTGTGCGACCTTGGGAGCCTCAAACCTCATGAAGACTATATTTGGCGCTAGCGTCTCCTTCTTCAAGACCTGGTACATCTAAACACCTGCCTTGCTAAGCTTGACTGCGCAGACTTTATACTCTGGAATCTTTGCCACTGGGTCTAGCGCTGCATTGGTGAGGACGTTTGTAGGTGACTCTGAGAAGTGGAATGTCATGAATATTACCCCCTGGGGCGATCTCTCAGTGACTCTGGTCCTTGCCAGAACTCTGCCGCGCCTGGATGATACCTCTATTGTTTCTCCATCCTCTATATCAAAGCATTCCGCATCCTTTGGATTTATCTCCACGAGCTCCTCTCCTCTCAGGCGGTTGAGGTCAGGAACCCGTCTGGTCATTGTGCCCGTGTGATAGTGACATAGCACCCTGCCCGTGGTCAGCATCAATGGATAGTCCGCGTCTGGGAGCTCTGCCGAGGGCCTGTACCTCAGGGAATGGAACTTGCCCCTTCCCCTGGCAAACTCATCTTTGTGGAGGTATTTTGTCCCCGGGTGATCTTCAGATGGGCAGGGCCACTGAAGCCCTCCAGCCTCAAGCCTGGGATAGCTAATGCCTCCATAGCTTGGAGTAAGCCTGGAGATCTCGGCCATGATTTCTTCAGGGCCAGAGAATGCGAACTGGTCCTGATAGCCCATGAGCTTCCCAAGCACGCATATGGTCTTCCAGTCCGGCCATGACATCCCTACAGGCTCCATCAACTTTCTAACCCTCTGCACCCTCCTCTCTGTGTTTGTGAAGGTGCCATCCTTCTCAAGGGAGGTGCTTGCAGGCAGGACCACATCTGCATACTGTGCAGTCTCAGTCAGGAATATGTCCTGAACCACAAGGAAATCGAGCGCCTTCAATCCCTCGACTACACGGGAGCTGTCAGGATCGCTCATTACAGGGTTCTCGCCCATGATGTACATGGCCTTTATCCTGCCGCTGGCTGCGGCGTCTATGATCTCCACAATGGTTATGCCCGGATCTGCAGGCAGAGCCTTCTTCCAGGCCTGCTCGAACTTGGACCTCAGATCAGGATTGGTCACGGCCTGGTATCCGGGCAGGAGGTTTGGCAGGGCTCCCATATCACATGATCCCTGGACGTTGTTCTGGCCCCTCAAGGGGTTTATGCCTGACGAGGGCTTGCCTAGATTGCCTGTAACCATGGCTAAATTTGCCAGGGCCAGGACGTTGTCCACGCCGTGAGAGTGCTGTGTGATCCCCATGGAGTAGACAATGGATGATGGGCGGCCTCCTGCATAGAGCCTGGCAGCTTCCCTTATAAGCTCAGAAGGTACGCCGGTGACAATGGAGGCTTCAATGCTTGACACATCGGCAAGAGCAGACCTGAACTCCTCGAAGCCCTCAGTCCTCTCGTCTATAAACCCCTGGTCCTGGAGGCCCTCTTCAAGTATTACCCTGCACATCTCAAGAACCAGAAGGACATCGGTTCCTGGAGCATGCCTGATCCAGACATCGGCTATATTGCACAGGTCAATCCAGCGCGGATTGGCCACTATGATCTTAGCCCCTCTCCTCTTTGCCTCTTTGATCTTCAGGGCTATCACAGGATGCTGCTCGCTGGTGTTTGAGCCTATGATCATTATGCAGCCGGCGCCTGATAGCTCGGCTATGGAGTTGGTCATGGCACCGCTGCCAAAGGCGGCTGCAAGGCCTGCGACTGTGGATGCATGGCAGAGCCTTGCACAGTGGTCGACGTTGTTTGTCTCCATGACGAGCCTCGTGAACTTCTGTGCCAGGTAGTTCTCCTCGTTTGTGCACTTGGCTGATGAGAGGCAGGCAAAGCCGTCACCCTTATGTGCCGAGAGTTTTTCAACAACAAGCTTCAGGGCCTCGTCCCAGGTTGCAGGCACAAGCCTGCCTTCCTTTCTAACCAGTGGAGTCTTGATCCTGTCAGGGCTCTCTGTGAAGGACAGGCCAAAGCGGCCTTTGACGCAGAGCTGGCCATTATTGGGGTTGCTGCCGCGCTTACCTCGGACTCTGACTATGCTTCCATCCTTAACCCCAACCTCCATCTGGCACCCCACTCCGCAGTAGGGGCAGACTGTAACTTTGCTGCTGTCGGGCTTGAGCCACTTCTCAAACCTGGCTGTGAGCGCGCCTGTGGGGCAGGCGTCCACACACGATCCGCAGAACTTGCAATCTGCGCTCTGAAGGTCATCAGGTCCCACAGTGTGGCTGCGGTGGAAGTCGGGGTTCATGAAGAGTATCCCCTCCCCCCTGACTTCACTGCATGTCCTAACGCATCTGCCGCAGAGGATGCAGAGGTTGTAGTCCCTGTCAAAGAAGGGCTCTCTTTCCAGGGGCAGGTTCCTGTATGAGACCGGGTACCTGACCTTGGTCAATCCCACGTGCTCAACAGCCCTTTGAAGCTCGCACTCCCCGTTTTTTTGGCAGTACTTGCAGCCCACTGTCTGGGGCATCTTACGCATGCACTCACGAAGATCAGAGCAATCGGACTTGCGCTCGCAAAAGAGACAGCTGTAGGGGTGGTTGGTCATTGCCAGGAGCATCTCGAGAGCATATCTCCTCATCTCCTGGATCTCTTCAGTGCTGGTTTTGACCACCATGCCATCACGGACTATAGTATTGCAGGCCAGAGGATAGAGGTCACTGCCTTTCACTTTGACTATACACAGCTTGCAGACCCCGATGGGCTTTAAGTCGGGGTGATCGCAAAGCGATGGAATATAAATGCCAGCAATCCTGGCGGCCTCGAGGATAGTGCTCCCCACAGG
>DATMZB010000483.1:0-4865 GCA_035560655.1 Methanotrichaceae archaeon
GTCGCCTGCTTTCTCAATATAGGAGAGCGCATCTGCCTTTTCCACATTCAGGCCCCTTGACCTGGAGTAGATGGCCATCTCAACGTCTTGGTCAACTCCCACGGCGCCGATGCCGTTCTCGCCCAGAAGCTCAAGGAACTCACCCCGGCCGCACCCTATATCCAGGACGTTACGGCACCCCTTGAAGTACGGCAGAAAAACTCCCTGCTTCTTCTTGATCTCGTAGCTTGAGCCCCGGTTGCTGTTCTCAAAAGAGAGGTAATCAAACCCGCTCCCACCAGCCTCATCGGATCTAGAATCAGCATCATCAGTCCCGCAACTCTCACCACCCACTCTGGAATCTGCATCAGCAGATTCCATACGTTTAGAAATACGCCCAGAATCCAGAAGGGCTGCCAGCCAGGCCTTTCTCTCTATATCCAGGTTCAAGGATGCAAGGCTTGATGAAAGCCTCTTCTCTATGTGGTCGTCGAGGACCTTCAAGAACCCGTCATGGTCTATAGCGGCTGCCTTTCTGGCATCTTCCAGAATACCTGCAAGGGCGCCGTCGATGCGCACGCTGGCACTCTCGACCATATCCATTCTGGTTGTGAGCCTCTCCAGCCTCCTGTCAACCTCGCCCAGGACGTCTATTACAGTTGAGTTGAAGATGCTCTGCTGGATCATGGATGGATCGATATACCGCCTGACCTCGCCATGGACCAGCCCCCTTCCAGCAGTGAGCATATCGCCTATGATCGGCCTGTGGGAGCTTATCTGGTAATCTCTGTTCTGAATGTCCCAGCTCGATGCCATGCTCAGAAGGTTGGCCTGGATGTCCAGAGGCTGTGATTCATTTGCAGGGCGGGAGGCTTCTGTACGCCTCTTCCTGACGATCTTGTACTTGATGTTCTTGACCACGTCCTCAATCTTTGAGCACTCCATCCCAGTCTCAGGTTCATCCATGCCGATCGCAATCCTAAACAGATCGCATACACTTAAAGGTTCTTGCATCATCTGGCAGTCAGGTACCGGACAGTCCAAGCCATGGAACGCTGCCCGAGAGGACAGAAAACTGGGAGTCAATTGCAGCAGAGTGAGATCAACTGCATAAGAGTGCATCCGACTGTATCAGAGCACAGTCAATCTCTTTTGGACTGAAGCTGCATCTGATCCTGGCCAGGCTCTGGGCTTATCAGGCATATGGCCAGCCGCATCACTTCTGAGATCAAGAAGCCAGCTTTCCTGTATACGGGCTTTCCTGCCAGAGATACGGATAAGGGACCAGAGATTACCATTGCAGCATACACTGCAGAGAGGGACATAGTCCAGGTGAGGAAGATTGCCCTGAAGAAGATGGCCCTGTTCAGCAGCTGGCACGACCTGGCAAACAGAGTTGAACATTATATCGGGAGATGGCTGATCAGCCGCTCTGCCCGCTCTTCTGGGCACGGACATGGCTGCAGCCCCTGGCAGCTGCACTGGAATGCACGCGGCCGGGGGCATTTACGTCTCCATCCATGCTCATGAGCTGTTCTATGGATGCGTCAGTGTGTCAGCCATTCTCAAAGTCACCGCCCACCTGCCTTTGGGGAGATCTTCGGCATTCCAAAAAACTGCAGTACCACTAGCAGGCATGTCAGGACAGCTATCAATAATAGATACATGGTCATGAAGAGCCCGTATCCCTGGTCCCTGTGTGCGCCGTTAATTGAAGCAAAGAGCTCTCCCAGGCCCATATGGTGGTAGGTTCTGAAGGTCAGGTCCGCATTTATGCGCGCGCCGTTTATAAATGCAAAGCCTCCACTGTAGATGTCTCCTTCTTCACAGAGCAGTGTGAATGTGTTATCAGCAGTGGAATCAGGAGACTCCAGTATGAAGCTGTACAGCTTTCCGGCTGAGTCAGGAACGGCCGGGAAGCTGATCCCGAGAGGCTCATTGTCCCTGATCATTCCGCCATTGAACTTCACTGTGGCAATATCCTGCACAGAGGACTGAGACTTCAGATGGAATATGACATCCCTGTCATGTACCTTGATCCTGCCCATGACAGTTGGGAAGACCTCGATCTTATTCAGGTTTGAATAAGGCGATATGAACACCTGCCCAACTGTATCATTTCCTATGATCCCGGGCTCAATCGTGGTCATGCTGCTCAGGTTTTGATCTACGCCCATGAGAGTTCCGCTGCCCAGTAAGAACGATGACATCAGGGCAAGTACCAAAAGCACGACAGGGGCTGCCAGATAGAGATATGTGGAAGAGAGCGGCTTTCTCCTGGACTGCACATGAACGGGCTCGCTGCCGCCTGGACCGTCCTTAAAGAGCGAGTACGCCGCAGCCAGGGACAGAACTGCAAATGCGCTTTGGGCCATATTGACCAGCTTGATATAGAACGGGGAGAGCTGCTGCGGCCCGATGAGGTCTGCTACAACTGGGGCCAGAGGATGGAACATCCCAGTGCCGTTGATATTGCCCCAGGTCAGGATATACAGGAGGAAGAAGGCCATTGAGAATAGATAGAAGTTCATGAGCCAGCCTCTCCTGAGTGCGACCAGTATTATGAACGGGACCATCCACACATACCATTGAGGATGCCAGAAAGTGGTCATGTAAAAGATGCTGAGCACAACAAATGAGTACTGCCAGATGGCATCGAACGACATCCTTGTCTCTACATGCAGGAGATAGAATAATGCCAGCGTCAGCAGTATGAAGAAGACATAGAGGCGGTGAGCCCCCCCGGCGTCAAAAAACATCTCAAACAGACGCTGGTCCTGCGGAGCCATCAGGACGCCCTGCACAAACGCCGGTGTTCCCAGAAAGGGCAGAGAGCAAAGTGCATATGGCACAATGCCTATTGCCCCCAGTTTTATGAACCTGACAATATCCTTGCCGGATAGAACTATGACAAATACAGGAATCAGGAAGAGCTGGAAGTTCTTGAAGCATGCGCTCACTCCCAGGGCCAGAACAGATAGAGCTGCATACTTATCTATAGAGCTATCTCCCTTAAAGACAGCGCTATTTTTGGCATAATACAATGCAAGTATCATGAAAAATGCAGGGATGACATCTATCTGCCCCCATACGTATGTGACGTAGATGACAACGGGATTTAGCATCCAGAGTGCAAAGGCCAGCCACCTGTCCTTCTCGTCAACAAGCTTTAAGATGAAGTATCCGGCCAGCAGGTCAAATGGGAGATAGACCATCTTGAGGAGGAATAGGGCGCTTGGCGTATTGTACAGGTCCCGGAGGTTATGCCAGTTTTGAATATCGAGCAGTCCGAATAGTGCCAGTATGGATTCCCATATACCCATTATAAAGTATATGGGGGGCAGATATGCCACATCCCCGTTGTAGTTTATCTTGGGATAGTTGTCGTAGAAGAACTGATAGATATTGAGATGCCCTAGTGGTATATAATGGGACTCCCAGGTTATGAGCAGGAGGTCTCCATGTGTGGTTAAGGGCATGAGTATTATGCGAATTATGAGGCCGAGTATGAACAGTTTTAGTATAGAGATCTCAAACCTTTGAGCCGTATTAGGTAGCTTCATGATATCCCTTCTCAGAAGATCTTCATTTTGCAGAATGGGTTAGAAGCAGGTTTGCATAAGCCCTGCCTGTCTTGAGCAGGTTGAGCTTGCTTGCTCCACATGCTCTTCTATGATAAGTGATGGGGACTTCCGCGATCTCATATCCCAGTCTGGAAGCGACAATTAAAGACTCAGGGAAGAAACCATAATCATTGGATTTGATCCTATCTTTGATATGCATGATGGAGTCCTTGTTATAGAGCCTGAAATCCGAGCTCAGATCCTTCGCATTCACATTAAATGCCCTGGAGACTGCTGCGTTGGCCAGGCGGCTTATCATCTTCTGGGCTGCCGGCATCTGATCGAACTTCCCATGATCTACATACCTAGACCCAATCACAATATCGGCAGTTCTTGATGCCTGGACCAGCTTTGGAATGTCGGCTGGATCATGGCTCAGATCGGCATCCATAGTTAAGATATGGGTGGAGCTCTCGGGCGCCATGTGAAAGCCTTCTTTCAGGGCTCCTCCAATGCCGAGCGGATCTTGCGAGTATTTCACATTCAGGAAGTCGTGCTCACTCATCATATCTTCCAGCAATCTCTCTCCGCCGTCGCTTCCCTCGTATACGTATATGATATCAAATTTTTGGCAGCACTTTGCCAGAACTTGCTGCAGCTTACTGGTTAATTGGACTATATTTGGCTTTTCATTATAAGCAGGTATTACAGCAGTTATCCTCAAGAGTTGCCACCCCAGACATACCTCTTTGCAAAGAAGAAGTTGAACAAGGTCGCACAACCTATGCCAAAAAGGTCTGACAGCAGGTAATAAACGCCAAATGTCTCTGTCATTAGCACGAGTATTGCAAGATTTATGGCCGAGCCGACGAGATATACGGCATTCATCTTCAATATGCGCACCAGGGTACTGCTTGAAGATCCGCTATCAGAGAACGTCCACCTGTCGTTTAATATGGAGTTGGATAAGATTGATGCCTCTATGGCTAAGACGGATGATATTATGTAATTAACCCCAACAATATCTGTGAAAAGCCAGAGCAGAGAGATATTTACAGCAACGCCTGAGATCCCAACGCTGCAAAATTTAAAGAACCTGCGTAACTCTGCCTCAGAGACCTGGCTGCAATATTTCACCGTTCCGCGTAATAAGAACTCCATATAAATAGCTTTTGGTTTTAAAGCCATCCTGTACTAGCCCTGAATGCTTGGAATTTATATACTCCAGCATATTTTTAAATTTGATTTTGAATTAACCATTCTCGTTCGATCGAGGAATATTTCAGAGTACACTCTTGAGGCGATCCAGCCAGAAAGCATCAT
>DATMZB010000484.1:0-2240 GCA_035560655.1 Methanotrichaceae archaeon
GTACTTCGTGGGCGAGATAGAAGAGAGCAGCTCGGATTCTGCAAAGGCTGCAAGACCTCAGCACTTGAAGCAGGAGGAAAGCTACAGCGACCTTGGCAGGCTGATGAGGATGCAGGGATACTGGAACGGTGCAAAGGTTGAAGGACGCTGGATCAAAGCCCGGTTGCTTCTGGGAGAGGTCTTCCCCAGCCAGGAGTTTATGAGGCAGCGCTATGCCGCAGATAGCGGACCACTGATCTACCTTTATTACCCTCTCCGCCTGGCAGCAGCAGTTAAGATGATTGCGGTCTCGTTGTTTAGGCCTATGCTCACATCCACTAAGGCAAAGCTCAGATAAAGCCCAGTTGATGCACAAGCAATGCAGACCATCATCGACGATCGGAATGTCCGGATGCAGACAGTCCGGCATCTGGTCCTGTGCATCTGGGCAGATCCGCCTCGTCGATGAAGAATCTATAGAACCACCCTATCCTCCACCGACCAGTTCCTGGATCGTAAGAGCCCGCGGCTCGCCCCCATGCAGACAGGACCATTGAGTGGCCATCTTTCGATCCGGTCATGATGACCTTTGGCCTCAGAATAAATGTTGAGGCTATCCGCAAAGTCCCTGTTCTTGAGGCATGCCTGCAAACTCGGCTCAGGTATGGCACCATGACCCGGTACAGGCCTACCTCCAACCGGCCAAGCCTGGATAAGGCCCTGCCGGATCTTCCGCCGTAAACCTTCTTCTTTCTCCGACCGCGCCAGAGGGCCTTCACCCTGCCATCTATGGAAGACGGGCTCAGCACCCATGGATCATCATCATCGTTGTTATCACCGCGGACCGATATTCCTCTATCTGAGACTGAGACCACTCTGTGAGCTATTGAAGTCCCATCCACGGGAGAATGAAAGATGACCACATCTCCGGTCCTGATGGGCTCATGGATGTATGGAAACAGCTCCAGGAGGTCCCCTTCAAATAGAGCGGGTATCATGCTGCTTCCCTTGTGAGAGAAGTAACGGGCAGACCCCGACGCTGGGCCCGGCGAACCCAAACGGCTCGGATCGCCTCCTTTGCAGGACCGACCGGCCTCGCCCTTCAAGTGCCCATCTCCAATCAATGCATCAGATCTCAATCAGTGGAGGCAGGCATTTTTCCATCTCAGTCCAGAACTCCCCACGCAGTGTCAGGTGGAGGATATTGCACTGGACCTTCATGGCAAGGGCATAGGCGCTCTCAAATATCTGGGTACATAGAAGCTTCCTGTCCTCTCTGCCAAGCTCCCTTATCATCGGCCTCAAGGCCTGCCTCGACGACTCTATGAGAGCATAGGCGCCTTCCCTGAAGCTCATGGGCTCAACCCTGTCATCAGGGCTCTGGGCAAGGAAGAATATGCCTTTTAGAGGCACTGCCCTTTGAGAGTTCCAGGTTCCCCCCTGGCCTCCGGGCAGGAACCTGGACCAGGTAGGCCAGGGGTGGGCCCAGTACCCTCCCTGGCTGTCGCGCACAACCATGATCTTGTCATCGCACACGGAATGCCATGAGGGCGGCAGCCTGTTGCTTGCTGTGGACTTGCCAGCGCCCCAGGTACCTGCCATTATAACCCCCTGGCCATCCTTTTCAGCCAGAGCACCATGAATGTACAACCCATCCTTGCCTCGTGCGGACAGGCTCATCAGAAGCGAAGTCAGCAAGAGCCTGTACAGTGGGTCCTCTCTATCGAACTCTCTTGTAAGAGAGATGGTCGCCATATCTCCATTGAAAGAGGTAGTCCAGAGACGGTTATCCAGCAGGCAGCCAGCCCAGCCAGGCCTCTCTTGCGGGCCTGCAATTTTCAGTACTCCTGAGCATAGATCAGTTCTAAGCATCACCAGTCTGTTCACTGAATCCTTCATAGGCTGAAGCTGCATCACATCCTTCAGCAAAAAAATTAGGAATGAGGAGGGCGGGTCCAAAGCAGCAATCCCAAGATTTAAGCCATTGGCAAGAGATAAGCCAACAGTCGATCTTTCTATAGCGTCACTGCTGTACCTTTCTATTAAATCATTCAGATCTGCTCCCTCCTATCCCAAATTGCCATAAATTTAGAATTGATGCTGAGGCATCATGCCAGACTCAGCTGTACCTGGGTTTGTTATTCTTGCCGGTGCTTCTATCAAGCTTTTCCGCCGACACCACAACTGGTGCCTCATATTTTTGCTTCTTTTCAGGGGTCTCTTTCATTCAGATCTCCAGGTGATGATTATATGTACAGTAC
>DATMZB010000485.1:0-2129 GCA_035560655.1 Methanotrichaceae archaeon
CATTATAGATTTTGTATTCCATCCCTAATCAAATGAACCCCTATACACGAATGAGGCCATTTATCTGGCTCGCGAAATGAGAAGCCTCCTTAATTGGTTGTTGATCGACCTTTAACCTGGTCACTGCTTGTGATCCTTATATCTGAAGTGAGGCTGTGCCAAGCTCCTTGAAGCTCGTCACGTTCATTCTGACCTGCGTTTGAGGGAAATGTTTAAATTGTTGGGTTTCCTTTAGAGCTAGTCGCATTCCCTACTTGATGATTTTATTGGGTAAGTCGTGCTCAAGCCACCCCGGATAAAAGGCGCGAGCTGCTTCATGCCGAATAGAGAAAACAAGCACTGCTTAAGTGATGGATCTCAGCTCAGACGCTAATTCCTTCTCACAGAAGCGATGCAAGGATTCCGAGCATGAGCAGCATTTGAAGAATTCGGGGACAAATCAATAATGCAGCCAAAATATCGATAATGATCAACATGAACCAAAGAGAATTTGAGAATAGCTTTAGAAGGCAGCCACAATCAGCCATTGAGATGCATAGCGATACAGAAAACGCCTGCACTGCACAAAAGATGTGCCTCAATGCTCTGCAAAGGAGGCTGAAGAGGGCAAAGAGAGATGGTCGACCCTGCATAGACCTGGTGAATGAGAAGAAGGTGAGATATTCCAGGGAAGTATGCTCCGAATGTGGTGGTGTCCTCTCTATTCAGGAATCTAAAGACCGCAGGCTATGTAGCTCTTGCCAGGAGATGAGGCATGAGAGGATCTCGACATTGAGGAGAGAGCTCAAGAGGCAGTTTGGCCAAAAAAGAGACCTGACGCTTAGAAGCTGCTTCCTCAAGATGCTGCTCTCAAAAGATATCGACCTTGAGCCCTCAGGTTGGAAGATGGCACTGGCCCTGGGATGCGAGCTGAAGGCTGCAGGCTTTGATACAGATGAGGCCTGTAAGGTCCTGACAGCTGCAGGCGGAAGAAGAGAGAAGGTCGGAAAGCTTCTGGATGCCGTTTACGGCCACGAGGCCGTGGCTTATCCCTGTGAGCATATCCGGAGCATGGGTGCAGACTGCACAGGATGCCCCAATCAGTTTGCCGTCAGGGCTAAAGAGAGCTGGACCAAGATCTACTGAACTTGAATGATAAGCTGATAGGCAGCACGGCCGGGATATAGACGCCAGCCGCTTATCAGATGTCAAACCTCTCGCATCGTTTCTTAAGCACCAATGGATATGTGACAGCCCAATTGCTTCACACATCCCCAGCTTTACATATCCCCAGCTTTACTCAGCCCCATTTTGCCGCTCAGCCGATGCTATGGCTGATATCAAAGCATTCGACTCTCCAATATTCGTGGCCTTATCCAGGAATGATATCTTCTTAGCGATTGAGGCCACCAATCTCCTCAAAGCCTCTCTTTGCTTCTGAGATGAACATCCTCACCATGCCCGGGTCCTTGAGGCCATTAGGCCCCTCAACTCCTGTATGCGCGTCCACTCCCGCCGGCCTGACCTGAACTATGGCCCGGCGAACGTTATCAGGACGCAGTCCCCCAGCCAGTATCACGGGCTTTGGAGAGATATCGACCAGCCTCCGGCTTATGCTCCAGTCATGCATCTTGCCTGTGGCACCAGAGGCCCCAGACTTTGGATCGTAGGTATCGGTTATGAAGGCGCCTACATAGCTTGAGTAACCTGCCAGGGCCTGCTCCAGCTCCTGCAGGTTCCCTTCCTTGACTATGAGGCTCTTTATGATGAACAGTTCTGGACTGGCGGCAATTATCTTCTTCACCTCTGAGATCGAGATCGGTCCGTGCAGCTGCACAGCCCTGACTCCCAGCTTGCTGCACAGTTCGAGCACATCATAGGCCCGGTCCAGGTAGGTGATGAGAACGCCGCAGGCGTGCGGCCTCACAGAGGCGATGATCCTGGCAGCCTCATCATCAGAGACCTCCTCGGCATGGACATCAAGCCTCAGAGGAAAGCCCAGGCAGCGCACTCCTAAGTCTGCCAGCATCCGGGCCTCATCAATGCTCCTTATGCCGGCTATCTGAATTATCCCTTTCATGATTATCGATACTGCGCTGTATATTAAACCAGTTTGCTTGTTGCCATATTAACTAAGATACTTATTGTTT
>DATMZB010000486.1:0-9430 GCA_035560655.1 Methanotrichaceae archaeon
GATCAATGGAAAGATTATTATCAGTGCCTTAAGATTACTTCTGAACTAATTATCATTTAAAATGCCGCGAGATACAGCCCGGATAAGCTGGTATTGGATAATGCTTATGGGGCTGCCAGAAAGGCAGAACGGGCGGTGACATGAGCGCTGATTTGCATAGCAGAGTTGAGGATCTGCATAGGAAGATAGAAGGGCTGCATCTTAGAGAGCCAACCAGAACAGGCCATCTGCCAGAGGACCTGATCGGCCTGCTGAGCGATCTGCAGCTGCTTTTAGAAGAGGTTATGGTCACCCAGGATGAGCTTTTAAGCAGGGACGAAGATCGGGTCAGGTCCAGGGAGACCATAGAGTCACAGCGTCATTATTACCGCGAGATCTTCGACCAGGCACCTGAGTGCTATCTTCTTACTGATGCCTTTGGGAAGATAACTGATGCCAACCAGGCCGCCTCGCAGCTGTTCAATGCACCGCTTGGATATATCATAGGCATGCCGCTTTGCGTTTATATGTATGGTAAGAGCCGCCAAAGCTTTGGATCGTGCCTTGGGCGACTGGGCAGAGGCGATGGAGTTCAAAAGTGGGTGGGCTTTGTCTCTCCAAGAAAGTCACAGCCAGTTCCAGTTGCCATCTCTGCAGGCCCCATATGCGGATCTGACGGAAAGCTGGAGGGCCTTAGATGGATATTGCATGAAATCTCTGATCAGTGGCACGATCCTGGATCCGATCAGGCGGATGACCTGAGCCCGGCTTTGGAGTCTGCAGAACACAGGGCGAGGGCTGCTGAGAGAAGGGCGAGCTGTCTGGACTCAGCCATCTCCTCCATAGCTGAGGGAGTCCTGATACTGGGTCCATCTGGTGAGGTCTTGAACATCAACCCCGCTGCCATGCAGATGATTGGCTGCTCTGAAGATGATCTTAATCTTCTGCATTCTGATATGTTCGGCCTCCTGAATGCGGAATCACTTGACGGCCGGAAGCTGGATGTCCGTGACTCCATAGTGGCCAGATCGCTGAATGGAGAGATGATCTCGGGAGAGGCCTGTGTCATCCACAACATCGCCGATGGCCGGGCCATAAAGGTCTCAGCCAGCGCCTCACCCATACGTGGCGGGGATGGCGACGTCATTGGTGCAGTGGCCACATTAGTGGACATCACTCAGGCGCTGGACCTCCAGGAGCGGCTTGAGGCTGAGAAGCGCAGATCTGATGAGCTGGCCTGGCAGGCCGGGAGGAGGGCAGATGAGCTTGACGCCATCTTTGATGCCATAAACGAGCCCGTGATCATCTACGATCTGTTGGGCACTCCAGTCAGGTCGAACTTCGCAGCCATATTCGCCTTTGGAGTAGATCCCTCCAGATCAGGAAAAGATAGCCCTAAGCCATCTCTTTTTTATCCAGACGGCAGGGTTGTGCCATATGAAGATCAGCCGTCCACCAGGGCTCTTAAGGGAGATGTGGTGAAGGGCGAGAGGTTCACCTTCATAGATCAGGATGGCAGAAAGATGGCCATCATGGCTACAGCCACTCCAATAACCTCATGCAGCACCATATCCGGGGCTGTGGCTGTCTGGCACGACATAACCGAGGTTGACCAGCTGACAAGACAGCTCGACCTCGAGCGCGAGAGGTTGGTGGCAGTGCTGAGACAGATGCCATCAGGGGTCATGATCGCTGAGGCTCCTTCAGGCAAGCTCATCATGGGCAATAACAAAGTCCGGCACATATGGCGTCATCCCTTCCTGCCTGCCGAGGAGATCAGTGGTTACTCTGCTTACAGGGGATTCCACTTGGATGGAAAGCCATACCAGCCCGATGAGTGGCCTCTGGCTCGCTCGGTCACCAAAGGTGAGGTGGTCATTGGTGAGGAGATCGATATTTTGCGAGGTGATGGCACCCACGGCACCATAAGCATGAGCTCATCTCCAATCTTTGACAGGAATGCAGATGTGTACGGCGCTGTTGTCACCTTCAATGACATAACGGAAAGCAAGAGGATATTGAACGCTTTTAGAGAGAGTGAGGCCCAGTATAAGCTCCTCTTTGAGAGCGCCAATGACGGAGTGCTGCTTCATGATCTGGTGACCAGCGACTCACCGGGCATATTCGTTGCAGCCAACCAGGCCATACGCAGGATGCTTGGGTATACCCCTGAGGAGATGAGCCTGCTCTCTCCTCTGGATATTCAGGATCACGAGGGATTAAAGAGCATTCCTGATGAGACTGAGAGGATGGTCTCAGGCCAGAAGCTCTCGATAGAGAAGGTACTGGTAGGCAAGGGCGGCAGGAGGATAATTGCCGAGGTCAACTCAAGCGTCTTTGAGCTGAATGGAAAGAAGATGGTGCTCTCTGTCATCAGAGATATAACTGAAAGAAAGAAGATAGATGAGGAGCTTCGGCTCTCGCGTGACAGGCTGGAGCAGATGGTCAGGGAGCGCACTTCTGAGCTTGAGGCTGCGGTAAAGCAGCTCACTGAGAGCGAGGAGCGCTACAAATGTCTGGTTGAGCTCTCTCCAGAGCCTGTTATGGTGATTGTGAAGGGCGAGCTTGCCTATGCCAACCCTGCAGCAGCCGCCCTTTTTGGAGCATCCCGGCCTGAGGAGATCATGGGCAGGCAGGCTTTAGACTTCATTTCTCCAGGGCACAGAGAGTTTGCAAGGTCTCTGGCCGAGAGGATAAAGCAGGATGGCTCTGCCGGCCCTGAGGAGCTGAAGATGTCCATGGCAAGTGGGGCTGCTGTGGATGTGGAGATCACAGGTGTCAGGGTCATTTACCAGGGTCGAGCCGCCATACTGATGCTGGCCAAAGACCTCACAATGAGAAAGCGTGCTCTGGTTGCAGTTCAGAGGGCTCGTCAGGCAGCAGAGGCTGCAGCCAGGGTCAAATCCGAGTTCCTGGCAGGCGTGAGCCACGAAATTCGAACGCCAATGAATGCAGTCATGGGCATGACCAGCCTCCTGCTTTGCACAGACCTCGACGCTGATCAGAGGAGCTATGCCGAGACAATACGCAGCAGCAGCGATGCCATGCTCTCTATCATAAATGAGATCCTGGACTTCTCAAAGATTGAGGAGGGCAGCCTAGAGCTGGAGATGCAGCCATTCGATCTGCAGGCCTGTATAGAGGATTCATTGGATCTGGCTGCAGATGCTGCGGCAGAGAAAGGCCTGGATATGGCCTATGACATATCGGGCCCTGAGTGCCTGGTTGGGGATGTCACCCACCTACGCCAGGTTTTGTCATATCTGCTCAGCAACGCAGTAAAGTTCACAAACCGAGGCGAGGTCCTGGTGTCGGTGAGCGATCTCGAGCTTGATTGCGGCCAGCATGAGCTGCACTTTGCAGTCAAGGATACTGGGATTGGCATCTCAAAATCATCGCTTTGCAGGCTCTTTCGACCATTTGGCCAGATGGACAGCTCTCTATCATCTGGCTATGGCGGCCTGGGCCTGGGGCTGGCCATAAGTAAAGGCATTATCGAGGCAATGGGAGGCACCATCTGGGCCGAGAGCATTCTCGGCAAGGGTTCTACATTCCATTTCACCATCCTGGCGAAATCCAGCCAGAAGCGGCCTGATTCACAGCGGACATTGCCGGGCATAGATGGAAAGAGCGCTCTGGTGGTGAGTGGCAGCGAAATTATCAGGAACCTCCTCATCAGGCAGATGGGGGCCTGGGGCATATCCGCAAAAGCTGTGGCATCGGCCAGCGAAGCCCTTGACCTTCTGGGTGCGGAGAGGTTTGATGCAGCTTTGCTTGACATGGTCCTGCCGGATATGGATGTCTCATCGCTGGCTTCCGAGATGCGCATGCGAGACTCTGGCATTTACCTGGTGGCGGTATCCCACAGGAGGCCGGAGTCTGAGTGGATCTTTGACTCATTCCTGACCAAGCCCATAAGGTCATCCCGCCTCAAAGAGGCACTCCAAGGACTTCCGGCCCCCGGATGCAGGCGAATTGGGGATGTCTGCGGCACTGCACAGGCCTGTCACATGAGGATACTTGTGGCAGAGGATAATCTGGTAAATCAGAAGGTGGCACTGCTTATGCTTGGGCGGCTTGGGTATGCTGCAGATGCCGTTGCCAATGGACTGGAAGTCCTGGAAGCCCTGGAGAGGCAGCACTATGACATCGTCCTCATGGACCTGAAGATGCCGCATATGAACGGCTTTGAGGCGACGAGGCAGATACTCCAGATATGGCCTGATTCCAGGCCCAAGATCGTAGCCATGACAGCTTATGCCTTGAAAGGAGACAGGGATCGATGTCTGAATGCAGGCATGGACGACTATATCAGCAAGCCGATCACAATGGAGGAGCTCAAGAGCGCTCTGGATAGGTGCCGCCCTTCCAGTAAGTGAGGCTATGGGCATGATCTCTAGCAGATGACTCCCTGCCGGTTGAGGATCAATGCTGCTCCATGCCGGGTCGGCCGCGATGCGCGGTAGACCTGATCTCAGACTGCAGTTAGATAGATTGCCTGGTTCGGAGATGATTCGTTTCTTTCTGGCATCTGGTGATGGTATTGACGGCCGCTAGTATGAGTGCTCAGTGATATTAAATAATCAGCAGGACTTGTGATCTGCACTCATTGGCGGTGTCGCCATCACTTCAATGGATGCATGCTTGTATTTTTGTTACTGATCTTTGATGAGGTCAGCCAATTGTACAATAATTTTAAGTACGTTAGATGATTGCTGGCCATCCATAAGGCAGTTTGGACTTTTAAAGCCCACTTGTGCCTGGCGGTTGGGAATGCGGACATGATCAGCGAATATCCCGGCAAGATTGAGGCGCTGCAGAGGAAGATCTCAGCTCTGCGGGATGAGGTCCTGCCTGGAACAGAGGATTCATTCATCGAAGCTCTGGCCGAGGTGCAGGCAGACATTGAGGAGGTGATGGCGCGGCAGAATGCCATGGCTGAGAGAGAGGAGCTCTATAGAAGCCTGGTGGAGCTGTCTCCTGAGCCTTTAGGGGTGCTCATGGATGGAAAGATAGCATATGTGAACCCTGCAGGCGCTGCACTCCTTGGAGCCTCAAATCCGGTATCGATCCTGGGAAGGTCCATCCTCGACTTCATTCACCCAAACTACCGGGATATGGTCAGGTCTTTGCTCAAAGAAGCAGTGCAGGATGAGACCTCTGATTTTGGTGAGCTAAAGCTGCTGCGCCTTGATGGGATGGCGCTGGAAGTGGAGTTCTGCAGCTCAAGCATCTTATATCGAGGACAGCCATCAGACCTGGTGGTGGCAAGGGACATCTCAGCCCGAAAGCAGGTCGAGTCAGAGCTAAAATCTGCAAGAGAGGCTGCAGAGGCCGCGACCAGGGCCAAGTCAGAGTTCCTGGCAAATATGAGCCACGAGATTCGAACACCCATGAATGCAATCATAGGCATGACCAGCCTCCTTCTCAGCACAGAGATGGATGATGCCCAGATGGACTGCGTCGAGACCATAAGGTCCAGCGGAAATGCCCTTGTAACCATAATAAACGATATCCTGGACCTCTCCAAGATCGAGGCCGGCCGTATGGATCTGGAGGTGCATCCTTTCGATCTGCGGGCTTGCATAGAGGACTCACTGGATATGGTAGCTGTGGCTGCTGCAGAGAAAGGCCTGGACCTGGCCTATTATCTGGACGGGCCTGAGTGCCTGATAGGCGATTCTGCCAGGTTAAGGCAGGTGCTTGTCAACCTGCTCTCAAATGCAGTTAAGTTCACAGACCATGGAGAGGTCGTTGTATCTGTCAAGGGACGCGTGGCTCGTGATGGCAGGCACGAGATGCATTTCGCAGTCAGCGACACTGGGGTTGGCATACCCGGGGACTCGCTGGACAGGCTCTTTCAACCCTTCAACCAGGCGAACTCCTCAATTGCCCGCAGGTATGGCGGCACAGGCCTTGGGCTTGCAATAAGCAAGTGCCTGGTAGAGATGATGGGCGGGGCAATCTGGGCTGAGAGCTCTACGTCCAAGGGATCCAACTTCCATTTCACAATCATGGCCGAGGCACAACCTGTTGATGGCTACAGCCCGGTCTCATCATGCGGAAAGCGAGCGCTCATACTGGGCAGAGAGAGCGCCAGCCAGGAGGCGCTTGTCAAGCAGCTCCTAAGCTGGGGACTGGTTACTCATATCTCCCACAGGGCCCGCGATGCCCTGCTTTTGATAGGCCAGGTTAATGCATTTGACCTGGCAATGCTGGACATCTCCTCTGACGGCGAGGGCATGCTTTTTGCAGACGAGGTCCGCAGATGTCACATAGAACTTCCCCTGGTAGCCATGGGCTTCATCAGGCCCAAAGGAGATCTGTTCACCTCTTTTCTTGCCAAGCCCATAAGACATGCACATTTAATCGAGCTCCTTGGTCAGACTTTCTGCCAGTCACGGCCCCAGCCCGCCAGGCCTGAGGCCGCTGAGGATCTTTGGTCTGGACCTTTAAGGATACTTGTGGCCGAGGACAACCCCGTGAACCGCAAGGTGGCACTTCTCATGCTCGACAGGCTTGGATATTCTGCAGATATCGCAGCCAGCGGAGGTGACGTGCTGAAGTCTCTTGATAGGCAGCGCTATGACCTGATCTTCATGGATGTTCAGATGCCTGATATGGACGGGCTGGAGGCCACGCGGAGAGTACTGAAGCTCTGTCCTGGACCAGATCGTCCGTGGATAGTAGCAATGACCGCATGCGCTCTCAAGGGGGACCGGGAGCGCTGCCTGGAGGCAGGCATGGACGACTACATTGCCAAGCCAGTCAATATAACAGATCTGAAGTCTGCCCTGGATAGGCGCTTCCGGGGGATCAGGCCAAAAAATGGCTGATGAGGCGGGGCCTCAGATCCGCTCTGGCTTTTCAAGCAGCCTGGTCTTGGACATGAGCTCTCCAGACCTGGCATGGGGCTTCCTTGATACTGTGTCTCCTGCCTTCTCAAGCTCTCTTGCCTGGTCCGCCAGCATGGCCGCAGCCCTCATGACCTCGTGTCCTGCTGCTGCTGCCAGGGCTATGGGCTCAAGCTCTTTTAGCTTGAAGCATGCCTGGGCATCTATGGCGGCCACAGTCTGGGCCATATACAGCGCAGCCATGGCCTTTGCCCTGGCATAGGGGTTCTTGAAGTCCATCCTCTCTGCACACTTCTCTGGTGTGGCCAGAATAGTTGGAAGCGCAATCTCGCCCTTGGCTATTTTTCCCATGGCCAGGTCAAGCTCCTCCTCAACGAGCCTCACAGCTCCGCATATGGAGAGGACCTTCAGTCCATCTGCATTGAAGAGTGCCATCTCTGACGGGTCCAGGAACTCGCGCTTGGCTCCTATCAGCGGGTCTACAGGAAGTATGATGTATCCAAAGCCGTCTGCTGCCAGGGCATCTCTTGCCTCCTTCTTGGAGGGACCATCAGAGATGACTATGACTGGCATGCCCTTGTAGATCTCTCTGGCAGCAGTGGGTCCGGGTGTTGCTGCATTGGGTCCGATCATCACCACAAGCTGAGGGCCCCATGCCTTAAGCTCAGCCGAGGCTTCGGCCTCCTTCTTTGTCATCTTGGGGCCCGAGCTGAAAGACCTGATCTCAATGTCGGTGCGCTCGGCAATCTCATCTAAGGCAAGATCCACAACCAGCGAGGATGCTATGTTCCCCAGCTTGATAAAGCCAATCTTGAACATGCAAGCCTTGATGCAGAGAGAGCTTAAAAGGGTTTTTATTGGTATACGCCAGCATACTGATAGCGGTTGATCCCCTCCGCACGCTGGCAGCAGTTAATCATGTCTGGATATCTTACGGCTTCTGGTGTCCTTGGCTTGAGCATTCTCAGCTTCCCTTTCTCTGGATATGCAAATGATAGTCCCCAATGCATGTAATGCAATGACGTCTTGCTAAAAAACTCTCATGTGTTGTAATATCGACATGCGAAATACCGCAAAAGGCTTAAATTCCATAGCAGATCGAGTGTTAGTCGATGAACGTGACTGAGATCAAAGGCCATGGGTATGAAGGTCATGAGAATATGACTCCTATTCACAAGAAATTATAATGGAGTTACAAGACAGCCATAGCTTTCTTTGATCTCGACTCTCTAATTCATAGAGCTGTCCTTGATACAAGTTAGGAGGTATTGTTATTCCAGAAGAAAAAAAATCTGCTTTGACCCATGCACCGGCAATTCTTGCTGCGTCTGCAGGGCTTATAACTGCAGTAGTTGGGCTTCTCTCTTTCATGTCCACACCTGCTCCAACAATTGCAGGATTTGATGCCACTCCCAATATAATCGGCCTGGGTGAGAGTTCAGTGCTGAAGTGGAGCGTTACTGGAACTGCAGAGACTGTAGACATAGAGCCGGGCATTGGCATCGTGGCGCTTTCTGGGTCCAGAGAAGTGACGCCGGATGCTACCATTAACTATACACTTACTGCCAAGAACAAAGACCAAGTCAAGACTGCCACGCTGCAGCTCGTAGTCGATGAGAAGAAGAGCATCTCTGAGTCTAATAGCCAGGCTGATAATTCGCCAGCTTCAAAAGCACCTGAAGCCGCAGCTCCTGCTACGAACGCTCAAGCTCCAAGTGTTATTGTAGTCACAGTCCCTGCTACAAGCACGCCTACCACAAGCGTTCCAGATATCAGTAATCAAGCTACAAGCGCTCCAATATCCAATGAACCAGCTGCAGATCTGCCAGCCACTAATATGCCGGCCAGCAGTGCTCCATCTGCAAATGTCAAAGCTGTCAGTATGCAGGATACCGGTGCTCAGGACAAAAAGGCATCAGACGCCAGCGTTCCAGCCGGCAATATGCCTGCCAGCACAGTTCCAGCATCGAGTGTCACTGAAACCACAGTTCCAGCGTCGGAAGCTCCTAAGGCTGAACCACAGAGCTCTGATCTCTCAGCCGAGCCAGGCGCTTCAGCGGCGCCCGCAGCCCAGCCCGGTTCAGATGTAAATGCCGGTGCTTCTGCTGGCTCCAATGCGAACGTGGAGGCAGGCTCGACCTCTCAGCCGGTTGCTGCTGTCAGTATCGGCGGCAGCTCAGCGTCCAATGCAGGCGTTAAGGAGATCTCCTCTGCTGACTGGAATCCTTCAAACAATGTATCCAGCTCCAAGAAGGATATGAGCCAGGAGGCGCCAATCTATTCCAAGCTAAGGAGTGCCGGGCACCATCCGGGTCAAAGCTCTGATCCCCCCTTCAGCATGGGTGGATCAAGCTCAGGCGGACCCGCCTCGGAATCTCAGGGACCGGACCCTCTGAGCATGGGATCTGCAAGCCCTGATGTCCCTGTCTCTGAATTGCCCTAAGGAAGCTACAGAGCTGCTTTAAGGCCTACTCATAAAAAGCATCTAGGGCCATGGCCGGTTCCATGGCCCTTTTTTTGAAGACAATTTTTGCCAGACCGGCCGTTTTTTGACTGCAGCCAGGGCATAGATCGAAGTTTTTATCTTTGGGGTGCGG
>DATMZB010000487.1:0-2307 GCA_035560655.1 Methanotrichaceae archaeon
GTGGATGGGCATATGATGTATGCTGCACTTGGACCAGTGGCACCCCGTTTGGCAAGGTTATCATCCCCAGAAAAGATAGGTTGAACACTGTCATTGAGGAACATGGAGAACCCGGCAACATTCCGGCGGCTGCTCTACTGAAAGCATATATCAAGGCATTGGAGGCCCAATAAATGAATCTAAACCACATCCCAGAACTCGATATGTCCCTAGACGAACTGGACGCAAAGCTCGAATCCCTGGCCGATAGAAAGCTTAAGCTGACTGAAGAGCTGCTGGCGGTTGAGGGCGAAATTGGCACAGTGCTTGCGATTTGTGCGGCCAAGGCGATAAGGGAGTTGGAGGCATGAGCATCCAGGAAGATCTCCAGAAACTCAAGACCTTGGACAAAGAGACCTTTGACGCAATTGAGCACAGCTATTGCTGCTGCTCAGACTACTATCAATGCGATTATTCCACCTGGCCCGACTACCTGAAAGAAGAATTTGGTGATAGAGTTCAGGGCTGCATCCAGCGTCGTGTCGCTAATTGGCCAGATGGATACTTCCTACTAGAGCAGGATGGCGATTTCTGGAGGTGTGAGATCCATCTAGGCGATCGAGCGACGGCTGTATATAGTGAATCCAGGATAAGACAACCCGCAGAGGCTGCAATGAAGGCATTTGTGATGGCATTGGAGGTCAGCCCATGACCGCCGAACTCTTCGAAGCCAGCTGCCTCATGGCTCATCGCCTAGGTCTGGAACTGGCAAAGCAAAAGCTGATAGAGGGCTATGCCAAAGCCCTCTGGCAGGAAGATCAAAGAAGATCCCCGGGCCTGGCGATCTATTGGCAGAAAGAGGCATATGAGGGCATAGCGAAAGGAAAGCTGGAGGCCCTGCTATGAATCCATCTGATCGCTTGCACCGTCTGGCTCAAGCGATCCAGCAAGAGATCGATCTATACACCTGTGGCGACGTATGCGTGCATGATGCTTATGTGAAGCTGTTGGCTGGCTGGATATCGGAGATCGAGGCGGCGAGACACGAAATTCTGCCCTCTGACGCCGAACCTGCCCGACACCTACATACTCACATCCTGGATGAGATGAAGGCCCTCGGAGACAGGACGGAGACCTTGGAAAAAGCTATTCAGCTCATTGCAGACTCCGATGGCAAGATCTCCCCGGATCTATCTGCTAGAGTGCTCGCGCTGGAGCACAAAATGACCGTCATCGAGGACCGCTGGTGGAAGGATTTGAATCTTCAGCAACTAGAAAGGTCGCGAGCCGCTGGCGGCCAGCATCCCAATTGCATCCCGCCCAACATCAAAGTCCATGGTCCGACCTCAGAGTCTCCTCGATATTGGGAAGGACTCGGGTGGGTTGGCAATCGGTTTGTAGAACCTGAAGGCAAGCGACCTGAAGTGCTCCACACTGCGATACCAGATGGATTCTATATCAAGCCAGATGGTACGGCTGTATATGAAGCACCGGATAAGCGACCTGAAACCATTCGCTCCCGCCTCGCAAAATGCCGTGAGAGCTTCGCCAGCTACAAAGAATCTCTGACAGAAGAGGGCATATCTGTCACGCGGCTACATGAGCGGACTCGAATAATGATGAATGATGAAAGGGACATTGCGGGGCTGGAATGGGTGGAGAAGCTAATAGAAGCCCGCATCTCCGATCTCGATGCCCAAATAGACGGTAAAATGGGCGACGGCAAGTACGCTTGGGAAATCCTTGGACAGAAGAAAGCACTGCAAGAGCTATTGGGTGCATAGCCCCTCATCGTTTTTTCATGACTGCCCGGTACCGCTCTTTGTATTCTCTTTTCCATCTATCTCTTTCCTCCTGCGCTGCCATTCCTCTTCCTCATCTGCTCTCTTCTCAATCACAATCTCTTCCATCGGCTCTTTTGGATCTTCGAGATGCACATCTAGGCCAGGGCTCAGACGAATATCGCCCCAGAGCAGATACATCCTCAGCCCTCCAACACATGATATAACGCCCTAATCCACCCAGACGTAAATGGGCTTACCTCACCACCTTTCTTTGCCTGAGCTTCAAGCTCTGCGATTTCTTTTCTGATTTGAGATTCTGTTAGCATTTCTGATCAGCTCCAAAAAGAGGAGTCCTCCTCCGCAATCGGAATTCCTAGCTTGCCTTTATCTGCATAGTAGTGCAGCTTTTTCCTGACCGTTTCAGCCATATGTTTTTCTTCAGGGTCAACGATCCCAATTCGATCATCGTCGCATAGCCTCCAAAGATAATTGATTTCAGACTGGCTTAGTAAGACCATTTGATTCATTTGTATCAGCTCCAAAA
>DATMZB010000488.1:0-12084 GCA_035560655.1 Methanotrichaceae archaeon
TCGCTCATGCCCGGGAATATCTGGAATTCTCCATCTACAATTGCTTTTTGCTTCTCCTCTACTACAGCCCTGACATTTGCTGGGACCAGATCACTGAAAGGCGCAAGCTTTACTCCGCCTTCTGCCAGCCCATACCACCAGTCTTGCTTGGGATGTGATGCCCAGGTGCCGTTATTCACAGACTCTGCGATATCAGTCAGTATGGGCTCCCAGTTCCAGACCACGCCGGTTAGAAATACCTGTGGAGTAAACCTGCGAGTATCTGAGCCAAAAGATATGAAATAGGTGCCGGTCTCTTCTGCAGCATCGCCAGTGGCATCTGAATCAGACCAGTAGGTTATGACGTCGCATCCATTTTTTATGAGCGACAAGGCCACTGATTTCTCTTTATCCGGATCGTACCAGTTTCCGATCCACTCCACGTATACCTTTGCTCCAGGATTAACAGAAGCCACTCCCTTGGCGAAGGCATCTATGCCAATGACCACTTCTGGATCGGGAATGGCCGCAGGGAATGCGATCTTGTTTGTTTTGGTCATGTTGCCAGCCACAATTCCTGCAAGGTACTGAGCCTCGTAGATCCTTGCATAGTAGGTCCCCACATTTGGTCCCAGCTTCTCTGTCCCGCCACCCAGCATGAATATTGTATCTGGATACTCAGAGGCAGTTTCTTTTAGGGCGTCTTTGAAGGCCAGGCTGTGACAGAAGATGAGATTATAACCGTTTTTGGCATATTCTCTCATAGTCGCGGATGCGTTGGGACCAGCTGCATTCTCTCTCTCTGAGAGGTTGACATAGGCCAGCTTCTCTGCCATTCCAATCGCGCCTGCGTGGGCTTCATAGGTCCAGCCGTGGTCTCCTATGGGGCCAAAATCCAGAAAGGCCACCTTTAGCTCTGATGTCGCTGAGGATTTGTTGATGCTGTCTGCGCCGCCAGCTCCTCCCGCAAAGCTGGCTAAAAGCAATGCATATATAATTATGATCTCCGCACTGAGCAAATGTTTCATCAGACTAGCTCCAGATAACTTATCCTGTATCGCTGATTGCTGGAGGAAATGATAAATCCTCCTATCGACCGATCCAGCTACATTATGATGCTCTGGTGTATGCCAGAGATTTGCTGAATTTCCATGTCAGGCGGAAACTTACATATGATTAAATAGCACATGTGCAGAGAGTGCTAAATCATGTATTCAAGGTTCCATGGATGGTCGGAAGATCCGGAATATGGGACCTTGGCTGCACATCTGGTGCATGGGATCAGGGCTAAACATCCCTCTTTATATGACCTGGTGAGAGGAGATCCGCATCTGGTTCCTGAGCGATTCCCCAATCCCTGTCTGGAACATGAAGAGGACATTTCCATTATAATCAATTTCCCGAGTAACTCTGGAAGTTCAAGCGAGGCCGAGTGATATGAACTATTCCGCTGCAAAAATATTTACTGGAATCTGCCTGGCCATCCTTCTGCTTTCTCCAATATCATCAGCACTGCAGGAAAGCTCATCCAAGCAAATTCTCATCCTCGCCTCGTACAATCCTGGCCTGAGATGGGAGGACGATATCACATCTGAGGTAAAGATGCGTTTTGCTATAAGCATGCCATCTGCGGCGATTAATGTCGAATACATGGATACAAAGAGAATTGCCTTTGACCAAGCCCGATCTCAGGATTTGAAGGCACTCTACCTCAAGAAGTATAAGGACAGACATTTTGACCTCATAATCGCCTCAAACACAGATGCATTCAACTTTCTGATCAATAATCGTGATGAGATCTTTCCAGGAACGCCCGTAGTCTTCTGCGGCGTAATCAATCCCGACTACAGGGTGCTTAAAGAAAAGCAGGGATTCACTGGTGTAGTAGAGTCGTATGATATACCAGATACCCTTTCATTGATGCTCAGGTTGCATCCTAATACAAAGCATATCGTCATTGTAACTGATCAGACTGCCACTGGCCAGGCCGATAGAAAGATCCTGGAGAGGGCGATATCAGGCCTGAATGATAGCATTTCTTTTGAATATCTTTCAGACCTCTCATCTGAAGAGCTCAGAGACAATGTATCAGCCCTGCCTGATGATAGCCTCATAATGCTGATGACATTCAACCGCGATAGAGATGGAAGGTCTCTGACATATGAAGATGCAGCCACGCTCGTCCGGGAATCAAGTTCGGTACCTATATACAGCATCTATGATTTCTATCTAGGATACGGCGCATTGGGCGGAAAGATGATCAGTGGGACCACTCAGGGCGATCTGGCTGCAGACCTGGCCCTCAGAGTTCTCAGGGGCGAGCCGCCAGAGAGAATCCCAGTGATTATGAGCAGCTCAAGCCGGTATTCATTCGACATGTTCGAGCTGCGCCGCTTCGAGATCGATCCATATGACCTCCCCAAAGACAGCATCATCATCAACCAGCCGTTCAAGAACAGGACAAAGCTTGCAGGCATGAACTTAAGCAGCCTAGACCTGTCCAGGACCAATATGAGCCGGTCTGAGCTGCAGGAGTCAAATCTAAGTGGTGCCGATTTAAGTGGTGCATATCTGGAGGGCGCCAGCATTTATGATGCCTCGCTTATCAAGGCCAATCTCTCTGATGCAATCATGGGAGAGGTCGACCTCGATCGTTCAAACCTCTCCATGGCTGACCTCAGAAGAGCCAACCTATCCGGCTCAGATATGACTGGATCGAACTTAGAATACGCGAACCTGGCCGGGGCAAACCTGAACCAGGCTACGATTATCCAGGCGAAGCTGACAGGCGCAAACCTGGATGAAGCAAACCTGATGGCTGCCAACCTCAGCAGCTCTGATCTGACCGGTGCTAGCATGAGAGGTGCGTATATGAGGCGGGTCATGCTCTATTGTGCGGTTCTCGCAGGAGCCAACCTGGCGCGGTCGGACCTGGTAGGTGCCAACCTAATCGGTTCCAACTTAACAGATGCCAACATGTCCGGGGCAAACCTGGAGGAAGTGAGGATGTCAGGAGCGACTTTGAATCGGGCAGACCTGAGCAAGGCCACCCTGACTGCCACCAACATGAGCAACTGTATACTGCTGGATGCCGACCTCTCATATGCCTATATGAGACGGGTCCGGCTGCAGGACGCTTCATTAAATGGTGCCAACCTAACTGGAGCAAACCTTGTTGGGGCTGACATAATTAGTGCAGATCTCGCAAAGGCAGATCTTACAGGGTCAGATATCTCTGAAGCCCGTTGCTCAGGCGCCGACTTCTCCGGGTCCAAATTGACCAGATCGAGGCTTGTCTTTACCAACCTGACCAATACCAACCTGAGCATGGCAGACCTCTCACAATCCTATATAGTGGCATCCGGCCTATATGGTTCAGATCTCACCAGGGCCAATCTATCCGGGGCCGATCTTAGCGCTGCCTGGATCTACCGGGCAAAGCTTGGGGGTGCAAATCTGAATGGCGCAAACCTGAGGGATGCAAGGCTAAATGATTCAGACCTTTCAAATTCCAATCTGGATGATGCAGATCTAAGCAGCGCGGTGCTGAAGGGATCTACACTGACAGGCGCGAACCTTAACAAAGCCAGGCTTGCTGGAACAGATCTGAGCCTCGCCAATCTCAGAGGGGTCTTCATGACAGATGTGATCCTGCTTGGTGCCAGATTGAACTGGGCAGACCTGAGCGACGGCCGCCTCATCAGGTGTCAGTGCTCCAGAGCAGAGTTCTTTGGCGCCAACCTGAGCAACTCAGACCTTTCAGATTCAGACTTTACCAGGTCTTACCTAGTGAGAGCTAATTTGTCGAACTCCAATCTGAAGCTTGCTAAATTGAATTATGCAGATCTGACAAACGCTGATTTGAGCAATGCCAATTTGCGCGGACTCAGGATCTCAAATTCATTTATGAGCTACACCAACCTGACTGGCGCAGACCTCACCGGGATTCATCTTGATTCTATGACAGAGGTGGGAACCATATATCGTGGAGCTTCTCTCAGGTCGGCAAGCCTGACTGCCATGGGCATAGTTAATGCAGACTTCAGCGGAGCAGATCTGCGAAACGCCCGCATAGCCCAGCTCTATGTGAACAATACCAGCTTCTCAGGCGCAGATCTCAGAGGTGCTGTGTTTGATACAGTGGCGTTCGATGATGCCGATTTCAGCGGAGCGGATCTGCAGGGAATCAAGTACGATATGGTAGCGCTCCAGTACTTCGCCAGGTCAAAGATGGATGGAGCCAGAATGAGCCCTGATCTGCAAAGGGACCTCGAAAAAGTGCGGTCAGGGTGAGTGAGGTGAGATCCCTTACCACTGCTTCTTTGAACTCTACAAAATGGCCATGCTTCCAGATTGGCATGGCACCGATGAACTGCAGGGGACATTGATGGCGATTATGGGGTGATCCATGGCGCTGCAAGGTAAGGCTGGCTCTATTGAAGCTGCAATATGCGTTGTGTTCGCCTCGATCATATTCTCCTCTATAGTCAATGCTGCCGGGTCACCTGTAGATGAAGCTGCTCTTCAGGAGCTCATATCAGAGAACGAAGACATAAGATGGACGGTTGATGAGCTGGCGTTCTTCCTGGCCACCCATAACTTTGACGCTGCTCCAGAGAATGGTTATATGGCAGTTAGGCTCGATGACGCCACCTATAAAATGGTGCCCTATGGAGATAGGCCAGGGCTTTCAAAAGCAGTGATCTCTAATTAATGCATCGTGCTTGAGCCTGACGGGAGCGCGGGATAGCTCTGGAGCTCTACAAATCGGTTCAGATCCAATAGATTTAACTATCTTGGAATAGATGATTTCCACGTGCGATCTATCCAGAAAAGCGAAACTAAGGGGCACGGGGGCAAGCTGGACAGGACCAAAGCTACAGGCGCAAGATACATACTTCTGCGGCCGGCTGGATACCCTCTAAAAAGCCTTTTTCAGGAGTACCCCACGGTCTCCGATCCCAAGCTCTTCGAACTATATGCAAGAGAGCAATGGTACGGCGAGGTGGTCAGGCCGGGGTGCTACCTGTTTGATAGAAGGCTCTATCCTGATTTCGCCTTCAAGGTAGTTCAGGTCTATCCCCGCTTCTCTGTGGTTGGATCAGAGACGACAATAGTAGTTGAGCAGAAAGCAGAAGCCCCAAAGACTGAGATCGATGTCAAGTTCGATGATATTGTAGGCCAGGAGATAGCCAAGCGCAAGGTGAAGATAATCGAGCGCTTCCTTGCAGAGCCAGAGAAGTTCGGCAAATGGGCTCCCAGAAACATTCTATTCTATGGCGTATCAGGAACTGGAAAGACAATGGTTGCCAAGGCCCTCTCCTCAGAGGCCAAGGTTCCAATGCTGCCAATAAAGGCCACCACTCTCATAGGCGAGTTCGTGGGAGAAGGCGCAAAGCAGATCCACAGCCTCTATGAGAGGGCGGAGCAGACCGCTCCCTGCATCATATTCATAGATGAGCTGGATGCAATAGCCCTGGACAGGCGCTACCAGGACCTGAGAGGAGATGTCTCAGAGATTGTAAACTCGCTTCTAACTGAGATGGACGGCATCCACAGGAGAAATGGCGTGTGCACAATCGCCGCCACCAACAAGATCGAGTTCATAGACAGCTCTATTCGGTCCAGGTTCGAGGAAGAGATAGAGTTCAAGGTTCCAACCATCGAAGAGAGAATGGCAATCCTTGAGAAGAACGCCTGCTCCATGCCAGTGGAGATGGATGACGTGGACCTAAAGAAGATAGCCCAGATGACAGAGGGCTTCTCAGGCAGAGACCTGACAGAAAAGGTGCTGAAGGTCGCCATCCACCATGCAATCATGGAGGAGAGCAAGATAACCCAGAAGCACTTAGAGGAGATTCTGCAGAGGGCCAGGAAGGACACAAGCGAGCCCCCCAAAGAGATGTTTTCCTAAAGCGCAATTGCCGTGCAATTGCGCCTAGGGAACAAACCTTTTGTACCTTTTAGCTCATTCTGGACCTCATGTGGCAGGAGATCCTCAACAAGTTCAGGCGCTTTCCGGCTCAGGAGAAGGTTATACGGCTCATACTCCAGAGGGGCTTTCAGATCAACGATCGGGGCAGGGTGGTCTCAGGGGATATAGAGATTCCTCATGCCCAGATAGCAAAAGAGCTGAATGTTGACAGACGGGTGGTGGATACAACTGCTGCAGCCGTTCGCGAGGATGAGTCGCTCTACAAGGTCTTCAAGAACATCAGGTCCATGATCTTCCTTGGAGACGTGGCACCAGTTCTCGGCCTGGGCGTGATAGAGATCACTCCCGTAAATGCAGCCAAGACCGGGGTCCTGGGCGATGTGGCAAGCGCAGTGGCCAGGTACGGGCTCTCCATCCGCCAGGCAGTCTCTGATGACCCCTATTTCGTGGAGAACCCGAAGTTGACAATAATCACAGATGGAAAAGTGCCTGGAGATCTGGTCCAGCTCTTGATGGGTATCGAGGGCGTAAGGCGGGTGACTGTCTACTAATAATCATTCCCGGCCCTGACACACCCTGATCTGCATTCTTCAGAGAGCTCAAAGCCCAGCTCTCTCAGAAGTGCTGTTGCCCTGCCACGGCCATGGATGAGCACCTCGGCCAGGTCATCGGGCTCATCTATGTCACAGCCGCTGCTGTATGAGGCATATATCCCAATATTCAGGCCAAGCCTCATTGCCAGGTCCCTGTGCTTGATGAAGCTCTGCCCATGGTAGCAGGTCCTGAATCTTGGGTCCCTGATCAGTATCATATTCGTGCCGCCGCCCCGGCCAGGCGAGAGGACGATGTCACCATCAGTCTCGATTGCTGCCTGGATATCCTCCCTGCTTATGAGGTCCAAATCGGCCATGACCACCATCAGATCCGATTGCCATCCATGATCCTGCCAGTCTTCTATCACGGCATTGAGGGCGTCGTTTAGATCGAGTCTGCACTCAAGAACCTCTATCTCTTTGCCAAAGCCCTGCTCATCAAACCCGGGCCTGGCAAGAATTGTCACTTCTCCAATGCCTGATACTGCATCCATAACATCGCCAAGCATTGCTAGAGCCAGAAGTCTGCGCTCATCAGGAGCCAATACTGGCGACATTCTCGACTTGGCACCATTGAACTTGAAAGGTATGACTACTCGAACAGGCCTGTGCACGAGTACGGGCTAAAGAGGGATGGAATAAAACAGTTGCGTCAGCACCTCGGCTTCAGCTCTTATATCAGCTCTTCAGATGCCGCCTGATGATATCCACTGACTCAGGCATGAAGAGTGCATCCCCTTTTTTGGGGTAGCTGAGGCCGCGGAGTACTGCTGCAGGCGTCCCATCGCCAGCCTCACCCATGAGCATATTGGCCATTCCCGCAACCTCGTCTGCCACAGCCTCCAGAGTTATCTCTAATGTACGGCCGTGAATGTCACGCTTGCCGCGCCAGTCCTTAAGGGCACCAATGCCTGCGCAGCCAATGGCCACGCCTGCCACGCCGCATCTAAAAGGCCTGCCACAGGTATCGGTGATCATAACAGCGCAATCTTTTCCGTGCTTGGCTCGAAGATCATCGCGAATTCTCTCTGCGCTGGCCCCGGGGTTCTCTGGAAGAAGCAGTATCTTTCCTTCGCCCACGTTGGATTGGTCTATCCCGGCGTTTACGCCTATGTGGCCGAATCTGGTGACAGACAATAGAAAAGGCGTTTCCAGCAGAATCTCCTCTGACTCATCCAGGACCGCCTGAACGAACCTTGGGTCCTTGCCAAGTGGCCCGGCAAGAGCAATAGCCCTGTCTGAGGGTTTGTAGTCATCCAGAAGCCTGAACCTGCCTTCGGATTTGGCCACTATGGTGCTGGCTATGGCGAGGATATCTCCATCCAAAAGCTCGAACCGGGAGACGATCATGGAAGCCAGATCATCTCCCTCCTTCACAACCGGCAGGTCGCGGATGATGTAGCCCTGCAAGGAAACTTCGATTTGCGACATGCCTTACATCTTATCTTACTTGTATCGCTCTTCTTGGGTGCTCAGATAGAACGTCCTGGCCTGGACCAGAAGGTCGACCAGGTATGTGTAGCTCTCTGCCACAACCAATAGGCCCTCAGGCCCTTCGGACCAGGGCAATGAACTGTAGCTCTGTGAGAAGATAAGCCAGAACTCTCGAGGTGAGAATGCCAGCTGGTACCTGTTCTTCTCATCGAAGGTCAGGGTGATCTTCTCATCCATGACTGCCACAGCCTCAGGAGACCTTGCCCTTCCTCTCCACTACCTCGGCGAAGGCCAGAGTGCCGCTGATCTTTTTGATCTTGGCCCTGACGATTTCGCCCTTGACTGTGCTTGGTATGAAGACCAGGTACTTGTCGACCTTGGCTATGCCGTCACCTTTGTTGCCCACAGACTCCACGCGCAGCTCATAGGTCTCGCCCTCTTCTATGACGTCCTTTTGCACTACAGCTGTGGCCTTCCTCTTCCTTACAGGCCTGTGAGCGCCGCAGGCATCGCACTGGAGCATGAGCACCCTGTCGCTCTTTATGAGGTGGGTGTCAGGCAGCCTGCACTCAGAACAGACCACGTACTCCTCGAAGTACGACTCTATCTGGCGGGCTATGGCCGATTCTCCGAACTTGCCCTGGAACACTCCGCGGTGACCCTCTATCTTGCCGGCAGTGCCAAGCTCCTGCAGAAGGTACTTCATGAGGTGATCCGGGTCCCTGTTGAAGGCGTCGGCTATGGCCCCGAAGTTCTCCAGGACTGTGGCCTTGCCCTCATAGAAGACCTTGGGCGTGGGTATTACGAACCTTTCCTTGGGACCCTTGGTATCGGGCATCCTCTTCATGGCCCGGTCCAGGCCGGATAGATAATCATCCATCAGGTAGTCACCAGTTATTTTATCAACTCGCTGCCCGAGTCCATGACGATCTGAATCGGCGTCGGTAGCTTATGTCCGGCCCTCTTCAGTGCGATCTTGGCATCTCCCAGGAACTCTGGAGTAACTCCAAGTGTGAAGACCTTCTGTCCGGCCTCTACCTGAGCTGCAGTGCCCACTGCCTTTCCAAAGGCTCTCCTCATTCCGCTGGAGACACGGTCTGCGCCGGCACCAGTGGCCTGCTTGTTCTCCCTTATGACGTGGTGGGGGTATACCCTGAGCTTGAGATGGAAGTTGGTCCTGCCTACGATCTTGAGCAGGTAACGGTTAGCTGAAACCCTGGCAGCTTCAAGAGAGGTGTGCCTGATCTGGCATGGCTCTCTGACCACCAGGCTGAGCTGGACTGGGAAGTCCTCTTGAAGGTTGCCCATATCATAGTGGACGACCTTACTTCCCGGAACGCCTCCCATGTACCTCCTGCGGGTATAGGGGCGCTCAATCCTTCTATACATGCTTGCTGGTTTACGTGTCAAATGGAATTCCTCCAGATAATCTAGAGATGGGTGCTCTATCTGCCCAGTATAATAAGGTTGCCTATACTGTCATGGGGGTCGATGCCGAGATCTCTCCCGCAATCGGGATCCTCATAATCTTCTTTGCCTCTTCCGTGCCTGAGCTGTTTGCCAGGACCCACATGAGCTTGACCAGGGCCACCTCTGGAAGCATGTCCTCGCCCTGTATGGCTCCTGCATCCAGCATATAGCGGCCTGTGTCATAGACCCGATCACAGATCCTGCCCCTCATGCACTGAGATGTCACAACCACTGGTATGCCTGCGTCTGTTGCTCTCTTTATGGAATCTATCCAGTTGGAGGCAACATGACCGAGGCCAGTGCCTTCAATGACCAGGCCCTTATAGCCTTTGTCGATGTAGTAATCCATGACCTCAGGCGGTGCTCCGGGTGTATATTTGACTAGGGCGCACTTGGGCTCGATCTTGTCTCTGACCTCCAGGTCGGCATCGTCTCTATGGCGGTAGTTTATAAACGTCTCTATCTCCCTTGAGCGGTAGTCTACCTTGCCTATGCGGTGCTGGCCCAGGGACCAGAATGCATCACGCCTGGATGTGTGCATCTTTCTGACCCTTGTGCCCCGGTGGATGGCGCAATAGTCGTCGCTTGTGGTCCCGTGCATTACCACGCAGACCTCGGCGATGTCGCTTACAGCCACTGTGGCCGCACAGATGGCATTCATGGATGCATCGCTGCTGGGCCGGTCCGAGGACCTCTGAGAGCCCACAATGACTACGGGCGCAGGTGTCCTGAGCATGAATGAGAGTGCAGCTGCAGTGTACATCATCGTATCTGTGCCGTGGGTGATGATCACGCCCTCTGCACCGCTCTTGATCTCTGAGGCCACAGCCCTTGCCAGCTCAGACCAGTACTCTGAGCGCATGTTCTCGCTGAGGATTGTGTAGATCACCTTGGCATTGTAGTTGGCTATATCCTCGAGCTCAGGAATGGACGAGATTATCTCCCCGGCGGAGAACTGGCTGGTGACGGCTCCAGTGCGGTAGTCCACCTTGCTTGCTATGGTCCCGCCTGTGGAGAGGATGGATACCTGGGGAAGCCCGGGCCTGCTCCTGAGGCTTTTTTGGGGCGGCTTGACCTCCACGCCCTTCTCTACGAGCTCAACCCTGGACTTTTCAGTCTTTAGCCCTATATTGTAGCCGTTGTCAAGCTTTATAACTATGTGATCGCTGCGGCGGGAGGGCATAAGAGTGCCCATATAGGTCACGCCGTCACGCTCTGCGGATACGCGGTCCCCCAGGTCTAGCATCAAAACCACCAGCTGAGTATCATCGGGTTTTATTTAGAGTGCAGGAGCGTAAAAACGTTGCCCTTAAGAAGGTGCAGCCTGCCTGTGAAGTGAACTCGCTACAAAAGTTATCTCTATATTATGGCCTTTTGGAGCATGCTGGATGGAAAGTTTTTGGTAATCAAAGAGGATGAAGGGGCTCTAGATGAGGACAGGGTTTTCAAAAGTGGAGTTTCCAGTGTAAGCCAGGACCCCGTCCGAGAGAAATGTCCGAAGCGACAAAGAGACGCATGTGGATGGATATGGCGATGAGTTCCCGCATGGGCAATGTGCTATATCGCCAAGCACAATGTCGATCCAAAGCCTCTCTAGGATGAGATCCAAAGATGTCATGGCCTAACCTAGAGATGCAGCTGGTATATCCTAGCCGAAATATGGCCGCGATCTCCCATTCAATATGGCTTATCCTGTTGCATCTGCGGTACTATCTCCGCCTCGTTGTACTTTCGGAGAATGGGCTGAAAAAGTAGATAATGATGCGGAAAGAATAATGCCTCTTGGATCAAGAACTCATTCCAGGTGTTGTAATGGCTAAAGAAAAGAGCGATGAAAGCAAGGAGAGCACCATCTGCGTGAACATGTCCGCCAGAGATCTCGCCAGGCTCAGGGAGCAGATGGCCAATATGGAGAGAGGCCTGCAGGATCTTGAGTCCAGGCAAGTCGCCTTGCTTAAAGAGATATCCAGCATGATCGCCAACTTTGACCGCATCTCAGTCCAGTTCGAGTCCGTGATGGCAGCCCACAGCCAGGCAGTTTTGGGTGTGGGCGGCCTAAATGAGGTCCAGGAGAAGAGGCTTTTGGAGGCCTTGAGCTCAGATCTCATAACTCTTGGGCCTGATGTTCCCACCAGGGAGCAGATCAGGACGATACTGGAGATCATGCGCCAGGTCTCAGATGAGAACCAGGGCTATGTCCCAAAGGAAGTGGTGATTACTAAGGCCAAGGAGCTGAAGATCACAGGAGCAAGGCTTGAGGATATACTGCACCGCCTGACCAGAGCTGGAGCTCTAACTGAGCCTGAGAAGGGCGTCTTCAAGCTCACCTGATCAGATTTCCAGATACCGCCTGATATAGTAGACGGTACCTGCTGCAAGAGCTATGGAAAGCATGAGAGCAAGTAGTTCTGTCAGCATCTAAATCACCTCATTATTGGTATGCTCCTCTCTCTCAGGGGTCAGGACCTGCTCTGAAAGAACTCCTGTGATTATGGCCATGAGCCTGATCCTGCCCTCGAATCCATCCTTTATCCTGGCGCCCCAGATCACATTGGCTCTGGGGCCAAGCTCCCGGGTCAGGCATGAGGCCAGTGCCGCTGCACCCATGAGCGTCAGGTCACTGCCTCCAGTGATATGAAGCAGGCAGCCGGTGGCCTCGCTGCAGTCCACATC
>DATMZB010000489.1:0-2267 GCA_035560655.1 Methanotrichaceae archaeon
CTATATATTTCATAACAGCCTCTCTATTGTCAATATATGATTCCACGCAGACAGCAAGCTCTACCTGGATGATCGATCATTTCTCCCCAGGGGAGAAAGTAGAAGCTGCAAGACGGCTTCAAGAGCAGGGGTATACCCCAAATCAGGCCCTGTGTGTTCGATGATGCCTTATGCAGAGAGTGTCGAGCCTCAACCTCTATCATGGCAATGAGACGCCACCGAAAATTCCCGCAAAATGCACTGGAGCCTGAAGGCTGTGAAAGCGTAACAGGAGGCAGCAGCAGGGAAGCCCCGGCCTTCAGGCGTTCTGAAATTTCAGCGATCTTTCGCTTAAGCGATCCTTTATTCACAATATATCTGTCTGGCCAAGAGCTGGAAATCTTTACTGATGAGGAGAAGTTGAAGAAGACAACATTAGCAAGGCTTCTGATGAGCCTGGCGATGATATCTGTGCTGATGTATCTCTCCAACCCAGCATCAGCGCTGGCCTTGATGCTCTCTGCCAACATTCATTACCTGGCTTTTGCAGTCCTCATCTACCCTGCCATGATCTTCATCTACGCCATGAGATGGAAGTTCATTTTGTCCAGGATGGGAGACCACCTGCCCATGCTCATGGCCTACCAGGCCGTGAGCGGGAGCGCCATGATATCCGATTTCACACCAGCCAGGCTGGGAGATCTTTTGAGACCACTCATGATCAAGGACCGGGTCAAGGTAAACCAGGGCTTGGCCTCCATTGTGGTGGACCACTATGCGGATATGCTGGCATCAATTCTTCTGGGCCTGGCCGGGCTCCTGATCCTGCCTCACAAGTGGAACTGGTATGTCATAGCTGTGGTGTCAGGGCTGTTATTTGGGCTCTCCTTAATCGCCCTTCTCTGGCTGGAGCGCGATTTGGTCCTGAGAATACTGGTGATGACAGGAAGCATGCCGACCATAAGGGCAGTCCAATCCCTCTACCGGGCAGTGGAGGCGATAGAGGGCGCATCACGGGTGCTGGCAGCAGCAGTGGTGATCAGCCTGACCATCTGGGCACCTTATGCCCTGAGGATCTTCCTCATCGCAAGGGCGCTTGGATATGACGCACCGCTTCACATGGTCTTCTTTCTCATGCCACTGGTGAGCATGCTCACAGCCCTGCCAATCACAATATCAGGACTAGGACTGGCAGAAGGAGGCATGACTGCAATGATGGCCACGATGGGAGTGCCTGCCACTGCGGGCCTGTCAGTGGCCCTGATAGATAGGGTTCTGTCCATGGCCACAAATGCGCTCTTTGGCATGCGCTATGCTTCCAGACTGCTAAGGTCAGGCACCTAATCTGGGACACCGTGGAAGATGCCGGTGGCTGCCCGCTGCACTGGAGAAAACTGCTGCTACGGCGGGGAAGGCTTCTATTAAGGTAGGGCTGATGCTCATCGCCCAGGCGAGGCAAAGCCCGCATCCGGAGCAGACTTTATCTAGCGACAGCCCAATACGACCCACCATAACTGTCGCGGGTGTGATACAACTTCGACCCGCCAATTAGTTTTTATACTATACAATTGACTTATAGTAAGTCAGTAAGGATGCCGATATGAAGAGAATAGTAAAAGATCCGGAAGAGAGAAAAAAAGAGCTGGTAGATGCTGCAGAACGCCTGTTTATTACCGTGGGCTATGAGCAAACTGCTGTAAGCGACATAGTGGGCGAGGTCAATATATCTCAGGGCGCCTTTTACTACTACTTCAAATCCAAGGAGGACGTTCTAGTAGCCGTGCTGGAGAAGAACCTGAGCGAGATGGAAGAAGATTTCCGCCAGATAGCAGATAGAGGCGACCTGGAGGAGGCTGTGAAGCTCAACTACATGTTCAACCGCTTCCTAAGCAAAGGCATCTCTAGAAAGAAGATCCTGGGCTTCATTCACCAGAGCAAGAATGCCAATCTGCGCAGCAAGATGGCAAAGATGAGGCCTTTCTCCAAGGTGGCACCCATTGTGGCAGAGGTCATATCAAAGGGCATAGAGAGAGACAGGTTCTGCGTTAGTCATCCTATGGAGACCTCTTACCTGCTTCTCATGCTTCTTGGATCTTTCCAGTTCATGCTCGACCAATGCGAGGCTACTGATGGCGAGGGGTTTAAAGGGCATCGTGAAAGCCTGCGCATGGCCCTGGAGGAACATCTGACAAGGGTGCTTGGCGTGAACGACTACAAGTTCTTCCTGCAGATATAAAGTCAGTTATTTCTTTGAAGACTGACTTATAATAAGTCAATGGCGATGAAAG
>DATMZB010000490.1:0-5728 GCA_035560655.1 Methanotrichaceae archaeon
ATGCCATCATAATCTCTGCTGTGATATACGCAGTCCTGGCAATTTTAGGCCTTCCTGCCTTCACCAGCTTCTACTGGCAGGATTCCTTCCTTCTGGCACAGCTTCCAGCTATAATCTCTCTGGCCATTGGCACAGTTGTTGCAGTGCTCATGAGGCGCAGGTCCAAAGGGGACTTCTTCGGGCTTTTAAGCAAAGAGCTCTCTGAGGAGGCAAGGACTGCTTATGATAATCAAAACAACAGATCTGTCTTCATGGACCGCCTGGCTGAGGATCTGAAGAAGAAGCTGGCGGCCATAAAGGCATCCAGCCTGCTGGACTGGCGCAAGGTCTACCTCCGCGCCGGTCTTGCCACCGTAGTCCTGCTATTGATAGTAATCATCACCACCAGCCAGATAAGCGCTGACCTATCCCCGGCAGATCTTCAAACCTTCTCTCACCTCAAGGACCGGGCTACAGGCCTCTTCCAGAACGAGTCCCAGCCCCAGGGACCAAGCGCTAATATTACCGGCGGCATCTACGGCAAACCTTCTCTGGCTGTTCTGAGCGAGGAGAAGCTTCAGCTCCAGCTTTACCCGGGCCTGGCACCGGGTTCAAAGTCGCAGGAGACGTCGGCCACCAACCATCTCTTCCAGCCTGGAGAGGCTGGAGAGGCGGCTGCAGTGCCCTCAGACGTGTACATAGAGAGCCTTCCTCCTCAGAACAAAGAGATAATTAAGAGATACTTCGAGAACTTGGCAAAAAGTTAATAGGTCCAGAGGAGCTAGCGGCTAGGAGAGAGCGATGACAAAGGATATCAAGGCTTTATATAATGAGGCGCCGGAGATCTTTCAGAGGGTCAGGCGTGAGATCGATAAGGTGATGGTGGGCCAAAACGTGGCCATAGAGCAGCTGTTAGTCGCAATAATGGCTGGAGGGCACGCCCTTTTGGAGAGCAACCCAGGTCTTGCCAAGACGCTGCTGGTCAAGACCACCGCCGCGACCATGGGCCTGTCCTTTTCCAGGATACAGTGCACTCCTGACCTGATGCCTGCAGACATAACAGGCACAACCATTATAGAGGAGGCAGGAGGAAGCAAGCAGTTCCGGTTCCAGCCAGGGCCAGTATTTGCAAACCTCGTCCTGGCAGATGAGGTCAACAGAGCCTCGCCAAAGACCCAAAGCGCACTTCTTGAGGCCATGCAGGAGCAGCAGGTTACGGTTGGCAACAACACCTATCTCCTGGACAAGCCATTTTTTGTGCTGGCTACCCAAAACCCAATTGAGATGGAGGGTACATTCCCCCTTCCAGAGGCACAGCTTGACAGGTTCCTGCTCAAGATCACTCTTGACTATCCCTCGTTTGATGAAGAGATGAAGATCATGGAGAGGTACACTGGCAGGTCCGAGCCCAAGGTTGATCGGGTGGCAACCAAGGAGGATATACTGGATCTGCAGAAGCTCACCCGCGACGTGCCCATATCCGATGACCTCAAAGTAGGTGCCGTGAAGGTGGTCCTGGCAACAAGGTCCTGGCAGGGAGTCCAGTACGGCGCCAGCCCCAGGGCATCCATCGGCCTCATAAACTCGTCCAAGGCACGGGCCTTCCTGCTTGGCAGGAACTACGTCAGCAAGGAAGACCTGCACGTCATGGCCTACCCGGTGCTGAGGCACAGGGTAATACTCAACTTCGAGTCTGAGAGGAAGGGCCTCACCACCGACCAGGTAATAACCGAGATACTCCAGAAGCATAACCTCTGATTATGGATACTGAATTCTTCAAGGACCTTGATAAGTTCGCCCTGTCTGTGAAGAAGCGAGTCTCCACACCCTACTCAGGTGGCAGGAAGTCGGTCCGATTCGGCCACGGCATAAGCCCGGTCGGCTATCGCGAGTACCGCAAGGGAGACGACTTCAAGCTGATAGACTGGAAGGTCTATGGCAGGACTGAGAAGCTCTATGTCAGGGAGCACGAGGAGGAGCGAAGCCTGGTGGTCCAGATGCTGCTGGATGCCAGCGCCAGCATGGGCTACGACGAAAAATTCAGCTTTGCCTCCCGCATAGCTGCAGGGTTTGCATACCTGGCCACGCTTGAGAGCGAGAAGTTCTCAGTCTCAATATTCTCGGAGGAGATGGTGCCTGCAGACCCAAGAAGCGGCAGAAAGAACCTGTTCAGGACCATAGCCGAACTTGACGAGACCGTGCCAGAAGGAAAGACCAACATCAAGCTCGTATCTGATCAGTTCGACCAGATGGCCAGGTCCACAAGTCTAGTGATCTTGATATCAGACTTCCTGGATGATACAGAGCAGGTTAAATCCAGCATTTACAGGCTATCTGCCCACGATCTTATGGTGATTCAGGTACTGGCACCTGACGAGGCCGACCTGAATCTTGGGGGAGACATCAAGTTCGTGGATATGGAGTCGGGCCACCCTCTCATCACCAGGGTTTCTGAGAGGGTCAGGAAGGATTATCGGTCCAGGCTGGAGAGCCACAATGACAGCATCGCGGCTGCCTGCAACAGCGTGGGTGCCGACTTCTTCAGCTTCAGGACGGATAAGCCCATGATTGATGTCTTCATGGAGATCAACTCCAGGGCTCAGGTCTGGAGGGCTTGATGACAAGGATATGCCTGGGATACGGCAGCGGGACGGTTGATCTTGAGATAGGTCCCAATTGCGAGGTGGTGCTTCCAAACGAGCTTCCTCCTGCAGGCCCTGATGAGATTGACAAGGCTTTGGACAACCCCATAAATGCTGACCTGGCCCAGTTCGAGGGCTGCAAATCTGCCTCGATCCTCGTCAGCGATCCTACAAGGCCTGCGCCCAGCTACAAGATGCTGCCTCCGCTGGTGAAGAGGCTGAGGGCCATTGGAATAGATGATCTTCTGATAGTATTCGGCCTTGGAACTCACAGGCGCATGACCGCCGATGAGGAGCAGCGGCTCCTGGGAGACTGCATCTCCATGCCTCATATCCAGCACGACAGGTCCAGGTGCATCGATCTGGGCAGCACCTCAAGGGGCACGCCCGTGGAGATACTGGAAGATGTTGCTCTATCAGACCTGATAATAGGCACAGGCAACATAGAGTACCATTACTATGCGGGCTACAGCGGCGGAGCCAAGGCAGTGCTCCCAGGTGTCAGCTCCGAGAGATCCATAACCATAAACCACGAGCTGATGAGGGACCCGCTGGCTGCATCTGGCCACCTTGACAGCCCTGTAAGAGTGGACATGGAGGAAGCTGCAGAGGTGGCAGGCCTTGACTTCATACTCAATGTGGTCCAGAACAGCAAGAAGGAGGTGGTCAGGGCAGTGGCCGGCGACTTTATAGATGCCCACCGTGCCGGGGCTGGAGTTGTGGATGCCATGTACTGCAGGGCTGTGGAACCGGCAGAGATTGTCATTGTCTGTGCTGGCGGCAGGCCAAAGGACATCAACCTCTTCCAGGCTCATAAGGCCCTGGACAATGCCAAGGAGGCAGCTGTGCCAGGAGGGACCATAATCCTGGTGGCCGAGTGCAGTGAGGGATTTGGCCATCCCGTATTCGAGAGGTGGGTAAGAGAGGCAGAATCGGCAGAGGATTGTGTGGAGCGCTTTGGAAAGGAGTACGAGTTTGGGGGCCACAAGGCAGCCTTGATCGCCAAGGAATCTTTAAATCACGAGCTCATACTGGTCTCAAGCATGCCAGGAGAGCTCGCGGAGATGAGCTTCTTTAAGCGTGCCTCAAGCCTTGACCAGGCAGTGGTTATGGCCAGGGAAGCCCAGGGCAAGGATGCCAGGATGATAGTCATGCCTTACGGCAACCTGACACTGGCAACAAGGAAGACCTGATTGGGCGAGGATGGAAGGATAGCGATATGTCGGCCTCTCTGTGGATTGCGGCACTGTCCCTGACAGCTCTTATTCTGGCGGCATCGGCGGAGGATGGCGTGTCTGGGTATGAGCCAGCACATGCTCTTGGCCTTGGAAAGGGCGACTGGTGGATCAGGTACCCTGACCAGAATGTGGACGCCGATAAATCAGTCGGGCATCCCTTATGGGTGCTGAATGCCTTGAAGAGCGGGCCGGTGCTGATCCTGGACCACACAAAGTACTGCCGTCCATGCGTGAAGCTTCAGGCAGATGTGAAAAAGGTCATGGCCAATATCAGCAGCATCATGACCTACTATGATCTGGATGCAGAGGGGAGCGACAGAAGGGCTCAGGATATACTGGACATATACAGCCCGACAGGCACCTCTGAGAACCGCGTGCCTCTGATGGTCGTATTGACCCTGATCCGTGACGGGAACGGCCAGGTGAGGGTGGCATGGCACAGCAATTCAGGGCTTCCTGTGGACTCTCATGGCAATGATCTCGGAGAGGTCGCAGTGAACTCCTACCTTCAGGATGCCATCTATTATCACAGCCAGAATACAGATGCGGCTCAAGAGAATCCTGCTCTGTTCAGCGGGGTTCAAGAGAGCCTGAGGATGGAGCAGTTGAAGGGAAGCACTCAGCAGAACCTGTCGAGCCATGGCTGAATCAGCTATCTTGGGCAGCTATTTTTGATTAATCGCTGAGGAATTGCCATTTAATGGCCTGTGATGGCATCCCAGCTTGCTGGCATCGACCAGAAGGCTATGATTCATAATTGAGCTTAAAAAAGATAAAAAGAAAGCAGAATCCTATTTGGTGTTATGGTGCATTCAGCCAGGAGTAAGCATAGTAATACCAGCTATCTCCTCCATAGAACGGGCTGACAGGTGAGGCGTAGGCAGGACCTTGATACACTCCTGGATACCCGTTGATGACATTATTGCTGTTAAGCGACCGTAGATCTACGGAGCTGCCGTCCGAAAAGACGCACAGGTCCACATCTCCATAAGGAGTGTGCACAGTCTGAACCCCGCCGCCCATTCTACGGCATTGTGCGGTCTCAGAAGCTATGTCCAGTGCGCTTTGGGTGGTGTTGAAGTAATAAGGATTGTAGTAGCTCGCCGGGTTGAGATTGCAGGTTCCGGTGGCGAATGCGTGGGCGTCGCACCATGTATTGTCGGGGAACTGACAGACCGGCTGGTTGCCATTCACGCCGGGAATTACAGCGTAGTTATAACCCATACCCACACAATAAGCGCTGTCCTGGGCTGGAGTACCTGAAACCTGGCCCGTTGAAGTAGTCTGGCCAGGGACCACCTGCCCCGGAATCTGGCCAGGGACCGATTGTCCATCAACAGTTGCCAGGCCGATTGCAAGGAAGGCCGCAATGCAGAGCAGGGCAGATAAGAATCCCGATCTTCTATCATATTTGCTTATCATTTTCTTCACCCCTAAGGCCTCACTGAACCAAAGAGAGCCCATCTATAATCCACAGCACGGATGCCGCTCGACTGGTTCAGGGCTACACTGGGAAGCTCGATCTTTACAGGAGCGCCAAAGTCGCTGTAAACTGTGGACTCATTGATCTTGGACATAATCATGTAGCTTGGAGCAGAGATGTTCAGAATCTGTGGCGAGACAGTCAGGCTCGAGTTGATATCCAGCCTCTTTAGCAGAGCCTTATCTTTGGTGACCCAGGCTGTCAGGGTTATATTGCTGCTGTTCATAAGACCAGTTCTGCTGAGGACCAGCATTCCTCTCCTGAGATCTTCAGGGAGCGGGAAAGGTGACGGTGTAAAGGCTACCAGTATCTGCAGGCCTATCATTCCCCTGTATATGGGGCCCATTGGCGTTCCTACCAGCTTGTAAGTATCTACTCCCTGGACC
>DATMZB010000491.1:0-4972 GCA_035560655.1 Methanotrichaceae archaeon
ATAAAGAATAAGGCGATTTAAAATGGCTGATGAAACGGCAAATAAGGCTGTTTTGGCTGAAGAAAACAGGACTTACCTCCCGCCCAGAGATCTGGTCGAGGGCTCCAATGTCATGCAGTGGATGAAGAAGAAGGGCTTCAAGACAGAGAAGGAGATGCGTGCCTGGTGCTCCAAGAACTACGTCGAGTTCTGGGATGAGATGGCCAGCACTTACGCAGACTGGTTCGAGCCATACAAGTCTGTTCTGGAGTGGAAGCCGCCAAATGCCAAGTGGTTTGCTGGTTCCAGGTGCAACGTGGCCTATAATGCCGTGGACAGGCATGCCAAGTCATGGAGGAGGAACAAGCTGGCCTACATATTCGTTGGCGAGCCTGTGGGCGATGTGAGAAAGATCACCTACTACGAGCTCTCAAGAGAGGTCAACAAGTTTGCCAATGGCTTGAAAAGCCTCGGTGTAAAAAAGGGCGATAGAGTCGGAATATACCTGCCCATGATCCCTGAGCTGCCCATTGCATTGCTTGCCTGCGCAAAGCTTGGAGCCATACATGTGGTGGTCTTCTCCGGATTTAGCGCTGTGGCCGTGAGAGACAGGCTGGAGGACTGCCAGCCCAAGGTGATGGTCACCTGCGACGGGTCTTACAGGCGCGGAAAGCCCATCATGACCAAGGGCCAGGCCGACGAGGCAGTAGATGGACTCTCCAGCATCCAGAAGATGGTCGTTGTCAAGAGGAACGGCCAGGAGATACCAATGAAAGAGGGCAGGGATATATGTTGGGACGACCTCGTCGCCAACCAGTCTGGCGAGTGTGGGACCATGCCCATGGATCCAGAGGACCCCCTGTTCATACTCTACACTGCAGGAACGGCTGGAAAGCCCAGGGGAATCGTCCATGTCCATGGCGGTTTCTGCGTAGAGCCGGCATTCACCATGTCCTGGGTCTTCGACATCAAGGACACCGATGTCTACTGGTGCACAGCAGATATAGGCTGGATCACGGGACACAGCTACATTGCTTATGGACCATTATGCTCAGGTGCCACGAGCGTAATGTATGAGGGCTCTCCAGATTACCCTGACTTCGGCAGGTGGTTCCAGATCATAGAGGATTATGGAGTCTCAGTGATCTACACCGCCCCCACTGCCATAAGGATGTTCATGAACGAGGGCCCGCAGTGGCCCCAGAAGTACGACCTCTCAACAGTCAGGCTGATGGGATCTGTGGGCGAGGCCATGAACCCCGACGCCTTTGTATGGTGGCGCAAGTACGTGGGCAACGGTTTTGCCCCAATCATGGACACCTGGTTCCAGAGCGAGACAGGGTGCCACGTCATCACGCCCCTGCCGATCACTCCACTGAAGCCCGGATCGCCGGCATTCCCGCTTCCGGGATACAACGTCGAGATCCTCGACGAGAGCGGCAAGCCCGCCTCTTTAGGAAATATCGTCCTCACCACACCATGGCCATCAATGCTCAGAAGCGTTTATGGCGACCCTGCCAAGTACCAGGAAACCTACTGGTCGACCTTCCCAGGCAAGTATCTCTCGGGTGACAGGGCCAGAGTTGACGAAGATGGATATATCTGGGCCCTTGGACGGGCAGATGACGTCCTCAAGGTGGCAGGTCACAGGATCTCCAATGCCGAGGTTGAGTCTGCAGCAGAGAAGCACCCCTCAATTGCAGAGACTGCAGTGATAGGCAAGCCCGATAAGGTAAAGGGCGAGAACATAGTGGTCTTCGCAGTCCTGAAGCCTGGAGTTGCCGGCGATGCTAACCTGCAAAAGGACATAAAGAACTTCGTTAGAAAGACCCTTGGACCTATAGCCATACCATCAGATGTGGTCTTTGTAAAGGAGATACCAAAAAACAAGGCAGGAAAGCCGGCAAGAAGCCTGATTAAGGCCAAGGCTTTAGGCCTGAACCTTGGAGATATTTCAGCAGTATCCAACCCTGCAGCACTGGAGGCCATACCAGCCATATCAGGCAAGTGAGCCCCAGCCTATCCTCCTTTTTTTTGCAGCAAAGCCTTTTATCCACGGCAGCTTCTGTCCTGATTGAAGGAAACCCATCTATGGCATCCTATAGATTAGCACTTATAGTTATCATGGCACTCGTCTCAACTTCACTGGCGCAAAACAGCCAGAATCTGACAGGCCTTCTCCTGCAGGGAGACGAACTGCTGCATGAAAAGTCCTACAGCAATGCCATAGAGACCTATAACCAGGTCCTGGCTGCAGACCCTCACTTAGCTCATGCCTGGCTCAAGAAGGGAATTGCACTGGATATGTCCGGCAGATACCATGATGCCATAAGATCTTACAACAATGCACTTGAATTAGACCCAAATCTGACAGATGCATGGTACAACAGAGGTCTTGCCTTGTCCTCTCTTGGCAGGTACGACGAGGCCGTAAGATCCTATGATCAGACGCTAAATCTAAATAAATCCTACATTAGCGCATGGAACGGCAAGGGCACGGTCTTCATGAAAATGGGAAGGTACAAGGAGGCCTCAGATGCCTTTGATCAGACATTGAAGATCTGCCCGACAGATCCTTTTGCACTGTGCGGCAAGGGCCTGGCACTGAATAAGATGGGCAGGTATGAAGAGGCCGTTTCATACTTCGAGAATGCCACCAGCCTCAACCCCGACATGGACCAGGCCTGGTACGGCCTTGGAATGGCTCTCCAGAACTCCAACCAGCCAGAAGAGGCAGTCATGGCCTTCTCCCATGCCAGGGATGCCGGACCCGGCTTGCTGGACAAGAGAGGAGTGTTTTTAATCTTCCTTACAGCATACCTGGCCCTGGCTGCATCAGGATATGTCGTATCCAGAAGGCACAGGGTCCCAACAGCCATAACCATTTTAACAGTGAACCTTCTGAGCTTCGTAGCCTTCGGCTGGATACTCTCAGGCTTTTTGGACATAGAGCTTGTCGGGATCTTCATTGCAGGCGGCCTGTTGATGGCCCTTCTGGCAGGGACCCTCTGGATACTGCTCGGCTCTCCCACCACACCCTGCGGCGTCAGGTCGATCTGGACCTTCCTGGAATGGGAGAAGAGGCAGATACTGCCTGCCAAGGCATTCAGGGTCATCTGCATCTTTGCAGTGATAGTCTATGCCGTTATGGCCATCGATTTCTACTTCAGATTCGGCCTGATCTCAGAGCAGATGACAGTATCCATGATCAGGGCAGCCCTGATTCTGATCCTCCTGATGAGCTCGGCAGTCACCCTGCCGCCAATAATTGCCGTGCTCATGTCCATGAACCTCGACAAGGACACCCGAAACCTGGTGCTGGTGACCCAGTTCGGGTACCTGGGCATGGCCGCCCTCTTCCTGCCTGTGATTCTCTGGATAATGGGCATAGATAACGACAAATATCCATTCCAGCTGAGCTCAGTTGCCCTGTCGGTATCGCCACTCCTCCTGATTATACTGGCATCGCTCTTCATCTTCGCCCTCATCATACCCTATCTTTCAGGCTGGCACAGGGGGAAGAAGTGGCGTGAGCTTCTATTGACCAAGGAACGCACCTGGCTGGAAGACCTCCTGGAGGTTCTGACATTTCCCACTCCAGAGCTCTTTATTCCCAAGCTGGAATCCATACTGGCCAGATCGAAAGAAGAGAAGAGGATATTTACAGAATCGAATTTCCTCAAAGAAGATATGATCGAGGAGACCATGATGAAGCTAAGCGAGGAAGAGATCATCTATAAAGCCCATATCATGCAGATGGACCCGCGCCTGAGCTATTTAGAATTTCTGGATAACCTTCAGGCCAGGATATCGGAATGCATATGCCAGATGAAGAAGGCCAAGGCCGATGAAGGTATCCTGAGGGTTGCAGAGAGCTATGTGGGCGCTTACAGTTCCAGGAAGGACAAGATCGACCAGGCAATAGAGGTACAGAGATCCACAAGGCCACAGCTGTGGATAGGCGCGATCCTTGCTATGGCGCCGGTCATGGACCAGGTACTGAGCAACCTCATGCAGCCGACGCTGATCACCTGGGTCCAGCGTTATTTTACTGAGCTCTCTCCAATGCGCATAGTTTAGCGATATACGTTGGGGCGGCAATACTATATGGCATGCTCAGGTCAGCATATTGCGGCAACTAAAACCTATTTAAGTGCCGCAATTGCATCGACAGTGCCGATTCCACCCTGGTCCACAGATATCGAGCCCTGCCCGATTTCACGGCTGCCCTCTCTATTCCAGACTGCAGTCCTGTAAGCTGCCAGAAGAAATCCATACAGGGCGGGTCCTATGATCACGCCCATTGGCCCTACCTGGAAGACCGGGGCAGTATAGGCCAGCACTGTCAATATCGGGTTTATTTTGGAACGCTTCCTTGCAAGCCCGGGCCTAATCACATTCTCGGGTATGATCATGAGGAACACTATTCCAAAGACCATGATAATTATGCTCATCAGGAGATTCTTCATCAGGGCATAGTAGATGGCCAGGGGAATGAAGATAATCGGCGACCCTATGAGAGGGGCCAGAGTGGCGATGGCAACAATTGCCCCCAATGTGAAAGGATAACCAATCCCCATGAGGAAGAAGCCAACTGCAGCTATTACTCCGCTCAACATGGAGGTTACGAAATAGACTGAGAAGAGGCTTGTATAGATGCCATTGATCTCCTTTAAGAAATAAACCACGGCGGGCTTTCGTGACTCAGGAACGAACTCAACTGCATTATCCAGGAAATGCTTCCCGTCAATGAGCACATAGTAGGTGAGGAATATCACAACCAGGAGCTGAGAGAAAAGCACAGGCAGGCTGGTGGCGAAATCGCCCATCCAGCCCTGAAGCATTGGCAAAAGAGAGGACGATATTTTTGCTGTGAAACTGCCAATAAAACTGAGCAGCGGTGCTGCGGAGGCTGGAAGGTTTGACTTCATCCATACATCCAGGTCTGTGGATATGCTGGAAATAGAGAGGCTGGCCAGATCATGCGATATCC
>DATMZB010000492.1:0-2454 GCA_035560655.1 Methanotrichaceae archaeon
CGAGAGACACCAATCCAGGAGCTCTCTTCAAAGAGAAGCATGGCAGGCTATGGAGACCGAAGAGCTGTTTGTGCGTCTTGGAACTGATGAACGGGGCTTGAGCACTGAAGAGGCGAAGAAGAGGATCCAGGAACATGGGCTAAATGAGCTTTTAGAAGGAAAAAAGACCTCAAAGATAGAGCTTCTGATCGACCAGCTGAAGAATCCTCTCATCGCAGTGCTGGCTGCGGCAGGAGTGATATCCTTCCTGGCAGATAAGTCGGCAGATGCTGTATTTATCTTTGTGGTAATAGTCATAGACGTCTCTATTGGATTCATCCAGGAGTTCAGGGCAGAAGAGGCCATTTCTGCCCTGAGATCCATCTCAGCGCCTGAGGCTATGGTTATGAGAGACTGTCCAGAGAGCGGTCAGTGCCAATATTCTCATGTCAAGGCCAGGGATCTGGTCCCGGGAGATATCATACTCATGGAGGCGGGAAGCAAGGTTCCAGCCGACTGCAGGATCATAGAGGAGGCAAGCCTTGAGATAGATGAATCCATGCTCACAGGGGAATCAGTTCCTTCCAGGAAGAACACGGATGTTAATCTGACTGGGAAATCGCCCGTAGAGATGAGCAACGTGGCCTTTGCAGGCACGTCTGTTGTTCGCGGCAGGGGCAAAGCAGTGGTCTTCTATACAGGCATGGATACCGAGATGGGAAAAATTGCCAGACTGATAACCAAGACAGAGAAGGCAGAGACGCCACTTAAAAGACGAACCATCGACCTGTCCAAGAAGCTCATGTTTCTGGCCATCTTTGCAAGCGCTCTCACCCTGGCCCTGGGCATGCTTAGAGGCTTTGATCTCATAGAGCTATTTCTCTTCACGCTTGCCATGGCCGTATCAGCCATACCCGAGGGGCTGCCGGTGGCAATCACTGTAGTCCTGGCATTGGGGGTGAGCCAGATGGCCAAACGTCATGCCATAATTCGCAGGCTCAGCGCCGTAGATGCTCTTGGATCTGTGACTGTCATCTGCACTGATAAGACCGGGACCCTCACCACCAACCAGATGACTGTTCAAAAGATATTTGTTTGGAATAGAATGGTCGAGGTAGCAGGGTCTGGGTTTAAGCCGGAGGGTTATTTTGAGATTGATGGCGCCAGAGTGGACCCTGGCACGGATGAGGCTTTAAAGACACTTCTAAAAGCATCCGCTCTCTGTAACGATGCCAGCCTCAGTATGAGTGGGGATGGTGATGAAAAGAGATGGACGATTTTGGGAGATCCAACCGAAGGGGCACTGATCATTGCTTCAGAAAAAGCCGGCCTGCATAAAGGTGAGCTTGAGGCGGAGTTTCCCAGGATCGATGAGATACCTTTTGATCCCCAGAGCCGGTATATGGCCACATTTCATAAGGCTCCCGAGGGGTCGGTGGATGTATTCCTCAAGGGCGCTCCTGAAGTCGTGGTGAGCATGTGCTCTCAGGTTTTAGAGGATAGAGAGATAGTTCCAATGGAGCCTGAGAAGAAGGAGAAGATACTGGAAGCTGCTTCTCAAATGGCTGGCCAGGCCCTGAGGGTTCTGGCCGTGGCATACAGGACACTAGAGATGGGGGAGATCAAAGATTTCAAGGCCAATCCTGGCAAATCCATATTCGTTGGATTATTGGGAATGATGGACCCGCCAAGGGCAGAGGCCATTGATGGTGTGAGGCTGGCCAAGAGAGCGGGCATAAAAGTGATCATGGCCACAGGCGATCACAAGATCACAGCCAAAGCAATCGCCAGAGAGATCGGAATACTGGAAGAGGGATTGATGACCCTCACAGGACCTGATCTGGACAAGCTCTCAGATGCTGAACTTGATGATATCATACAGAGCTGTGCTGTATTTGCCCGCGTCTCCCCGGAACACAAGCACAGGGTAGTCGAATCCCTAAGAAGGATAGGCCATATCACGGCCATGACTGGAGACGGCATTAACGATGCTCCTGCCCTCAAGGCAGCAGAGGTCGGCATTGCGATGGGGATCACTGGAACCGATGTCACCAAAGAGACTGCGGATATGATACTTACCGATGACAACTTCAGGAGCATAATCAATGCCGTAGAGGAGGGACGGGTGGTCTTTGAGAACATCCGCAAGGTGGCAAAATATCTCATAAGCACAAACGCAGGTGCGATCCTGATCATCCTGGCTTCTATGATCCTTCTCTCTGCGGATGTGTTGATCTGGACACCTGTACAGATACTATGGGTGAACCTCGTAACTGATGGCGTGCTGGTGGTAAATCTCGCCATGGAGCCAAAGGAGGATGATGTCATGAACAAACCTCCAAGAAGGCCCAAGGATGATATTATCAATAGAGATATCCTGTACAATGTGATATTTGTCTCAATTTTCATGGCCGCAGGCACGCTCTGGGTCTTCACCAGGTACTTGGATGACGCCGGGCTGGCCCATGCCCGGAC
>DATMZB010000493.1:0-4262 GCA_035560655.1 Methanotrichaceae archaeon
ATCTAAGCCCACAGCCATAAAAAGAGGCAGTTGAGGTTTACTATCAAAGCAGTCGTCAAGTCCAACGCCTGGCTCAGGCATTGGACTTGCGCACCTTGCGCTCATGGCGGTCCAGATACTCCTTTATGGCCTCGGCTATCACTTCAGACTCCTGACAGTACAGAGTTCCACGGGATATGGCGGTGTATTCCTTCAGTCTCTGATACAGCTCTGTGCTTATCTGCGCGTCTACTCTGGGCATGGCTGCTATTCTATCAATTATGGTATTTTTTGCTGTTGCTGCGGTGAATCACAGATCGCAGGTAGAGCAGGTGTAGTCATAGCGGATGACTAAAACTTGATCTGGCTTGACCCTCAGGCCCGGCCCGATATCAGGGCCACGCAGCTTTTGCCACCGTTTCTCTTGAGCGGTCCGGCATGAACTGGATGGTCCCCGCAGATGATGATCAGTGTCCCGGGCCCGGCAGCTCCTGCCATCTCTTCCAGGCACCCATCGATATGCTTTGCCTCAGCCCTCATAGCTTCCATTCCAAGTCCCATGTGAGCTGTTTTATCAAGCCCTATGAAGTAAGATACCATCAGCCTGGGACCCAGTGCCAGTGCATCCAGTGACTTTTGGCAGATCTGGTCATCGAACTCTCCGGGGCGGAGTTCATCTGGTACGCCTTCAACGACCTCTATCAGGCCGGTGTAGACCTCTGCGCCCCTCTTCTCCATGATCACTGCAGACCTCATGCCAGCAGCGCTGGCGATCTCAGGCAGGCTGAGCAGGCTTGAGTCTTTGGCCCCTGCTTTATCATAGATCTGGTGGTGCTCTGGCAAAAGGCCGCTTAAGATTGAGGCAATGGCAGGAGTGGTCCTGCTGGAGACCGATCTGGTACTGATTAGAGAGCCGCGACTGGCAAGGGCAGGCATGAACCTGAGATAGGGGACCAAAGAGAGATACAGGTCATACCCCAGGCTGTCGACTATGGCCAGGATGACACTGCGGCACCTCTCACAATCCATCTCTATTGGCTCTCCATCAGTGTTTGGCAAGTTTAGCCCCAGAACGCGGGCAATGGTCGGCGCGATATCCACCTGGCTAATGGATCTGATGGGCATCAGCCTGAGACTGGGCTTGTGGGATATATTCGTAGTGCCTCAATGGCAGCTTGCACAGGCCTGTGCCTGCAGGGCGAATTAGATACGACAAAGTATTTTTAAGCATGATGGATAATTCAGCTCGGATAACAGAGTCATGAGCATTGGGCTGCATAGATTTGCAGAGCTGCATTTGGCGAGGGAACGCAAATCAAGAGACAATTGCATGCCGTACAGTGCGTCCGCATGAGGGCCAATCCGGAGAGGTTATGGCAAAGGCCAGGATACTCGTAGTTGAGGATGAGTGCATAATAGCCATTGATCTGCAAAACAGCCTGGAGAGCCTTGGGTACGATGTTCCTGCAGTGGCTGCATCTGGAGAGGAGGCCATAAGACTTGCAGCTGAGCTTCGGCCAGATCTCATGCTCATGGATATAGTCCTGGAAGGGAGGATCGATGGGGTGGAGGCCATGGAGAAGATCCATGCAGACTCAGACGTGCCTGTCATATATCTCACAGCCTATGCAGACGATAAGACCAGGCGGCGAGCCGAGGCGACCCGGCCCATTGGATATATATGTAAGCCCTTTGATGAAAGAATGCTCATGACTACTATCGAGGCTGCCCTCCAAGAGCGCAGGACCAAGTGCAAATCAACCTCCGAAGAAGGGCCTGCTTGAAGATCGATCTTTTTGGGCAGCTGGCATCGGGGGCCAGATCTCTTCACTGAGCATCGATGACAGATCAACCTGGCCAAAGGCAGAACAGAGCACCATGAACAGGACCCTAGAGGCTACGAGCCTGCGCAAGAAGACTCTGCTGGTAATTGGGATCACCTTAGTGGTACTGATCTTGGTTTTATACGGCGCATCCCAGAGCATCCTCCTCTCCAGCTTCTCCAAGCTTGAGGATGACGATACGCAGAGGAATGTGGAGCGCGCCCTGGATGCCATGTCCAATGAGCAGGCGACGCTTGGCAGCACCACCGGCTACTGGGCAGCCAGGGATGACACCTACGCGTTCATCAAGGATATCAACTCGGATTATATAAAGTCCAACATAGCCGACAGGACTTTCACATCCCTTGGCATCAATCTGATGCTCTTCATGAACTCCTATGGCAGGATAGTATATGCCAAAGCCTACGATCCCCAGAGCGGGAACCTGACTCAGGTTCCAGACGGCCTGCAAGAGCAGCTATCTCTCTATGGCTTCTGCCCCGGGTGCCTGGATAAGCAGAGCATCTACTCAGGGATCATACTCCTATCAGACGGGCCAATGCTCATAGTCTCCCATCCTATACTGACCAGCAACAGGACTGGACCCTCCAGGGGCAGGCTGATCATGGGGCGCTACCTGGGCGCAGCCGAGGTGAAGAAGCTGGGTGAGATCACCCACCTCAACCTCACAGTGTACAGGACCAACGACCCCCATATGCCCCCGGACTTCCAGACTGCCAGGTCCAAGCTGTCCAGGGATATGTCTATCACCATAAGATCCCTGAACTCAACACACGTCGCAGGCTATGCCCTGCTCAGGGACATATATGGAGATCCCATACTGATCCTGCGCGCAGACAGCCCCAAGGACATCTACCAGCAGGGCCAGGCAAGCATGCGCTACCTGATACTCCTGTTCGCAGCAGCCTGCCTGATCATAGTTGTGGTCATACTGGAGTACCTGGACAAATCAGTCCTCTCTGGCCTGGCAATGCTGAGCGCCAGGGTCAGCAGCATTGGGAGCAGCAACGATCCGTCTGCACGCATGCCCGTGAACGGCAAAGACGAGCTGGCAAAGCTTGCCACCTCAATAAATGGGATGCTCTCTGCCAGAGAGCAGTTCCAGCACGACCTGGCAAACAGCGAGAAGAGCTACCGCCAGCTGGCTGAGGCTGCCCAGGACATGATATTTATCATCGACCGCCAGGGCAGGTCCAAGTACATCAATAGCTGGACTGCAAAGCAGCTCGGGTACAGGACTGAGGATGCAATTGGACGGCCTGTGGAGGCCATCTTCCCCCCAGATGTCTCAGAGCTTCTGGGGAGAAAGATCAGAGAGGCATTGGAGAAGGGCACGCCGGTCTACCTTGAGAGCGAGACTCCCCTGGAAGGCCGAAGCGCCTGGCTTTACACATCCCTCGTTCCTCTTGTGAACGAGTCAGGCGAGATCGACTCAGTCCTCGGCATATCCAGAGATATCACCATAAGAAAGCAGATGGAAGAGGAGCTCTGCCATGCAAGGGACGAGCTTGAGAAGAGAGTAGAGGCGAGAACTGTCGAGCTGGCCAGGGCAAATGAGGTGCTATCTGCAGAGATAGTCGAGCGCAAGAGCGCTGAGGAGCAGCTGATGGCATCTCTGAAGGAGAAGGAGGTTCTCTTAAAGGAGATCCACCACAGGGTCAAGAACAACCTCCAGGTGGTGTCAAGCCTGCTAAACCTCCAGTCAAGGAAGATCTGCGATGACCAGACCCTGGCAATGCTCAAAGAGAGCCAGAACAGGGTCAAGTCCATGGCCCTCATACACGAGAAGCTGTACAGCTCCAAGAACCTGGCTCAGATAAGCATCCAGGATTACATAAAAAGCCTGGTGGTCTACCTGTTCCGCTCATACGATATAACGGCGGGGTCCATCAAGCTGAACATAGACCTGGACGGAGATATACTGCTCGGGATAGATACCGCCATCCCCTGCGGCCTGATAATAAACGAGCTGGTCTCCAACTCGCTCAAACATGCTTTCCCAAAGGGCAGATCCGGAGAGATAGGTATTGAGCTGCACAGGGAAGATGATGGAAGCTACACACTCGTCACCAGAGATGATGGCGTAGGCCTTCCAGAGGGATTTGACTTCAAGAACACACGCTCTCTGGGACTGCAGCTGGTGAATATCCTGGTAAAGCAGCTCCACGGCAGCATCGACCTGGATAGAAGCCATGGCACCAAGTTCATAATAAAGTTCCAGGAGCTGAAGTATAAAGACCGGGGCGCCAAGCTCTCTGATGAATAGTCCCAATATGGGATCAGTCCTGAGAGGAGATGTCTGAATAGGGGATATAGCTTAATCATTTTCCCTGGCGAATAATACCGATTTCAAAGAAACATAAGATGTCGCCATGAGGTGCCTGATTTAGGATGATGTCCTCTCTTGATATTGATTTTATTCTGCACCATGTGGTAGAC
>DATMZB010000494.1:0-4878 GCA_035560655.1 Methanotrichaceae archaeon
GTGGATATACATCATGCGTTCCGTGTATTAGCGCCTGAAGGCATTCGAGCTTATAGATCATAGATGTCACAGGCATGCTAATTCGAGTCGCATTTTGGCCCCCTGTAGCGGGCCGTTGAAAGACTTGGCCGTATTGCATCATATTTAGAGTTAGGGTAGCGTGTGGAACATGAAAGTATCCCAAGTTAAGATGATTGAAGAGGATCAATCAATTGCTTCAAGTTTGCATAGCAGATCCGCTGCCACTGAATGCAATGTTCTACCCATGATTGATTCTATAAGCGGAGCTAGAAAGAGCGATGAAACATCTACAGTAGATGCGGCATTGATCGATTCACTGAAGGAGAGCGAATGCCGATACAGCAGCTTCTTCAATTCATCTCCCGATGGTTTTGTTCTCATAAACGAAAAAGGCGCGATTATAGAATGGAACCAGAGGATGGAGCAATTGACAGGATTGACGATGTCCGATGTGACAGGCAGATCCCTCTGGGACATACATATTATGATTGCTTCGCATAGTGAGGGTCAGGAAGCCACCCTTACTCCGGAGAAGAGAAGAGAGATTGAATGCTTATTTAATAAAGGGCCTGCTTCCTGGCCAGATGATTATCGCTCTGAGATGACCCTGCCAGGCAGGAACAAGGCCATTCAGGTTGTGATCTTCCCAATTAAATCCGAAAAGGGCATCATGTTTGGAGTCCTGGCCAGAGATGAGGCTTGCTCTAAGCCTAGGGCGGCAGATATGAGCAAATCCACGGCTGATCTCAATCAGGTGCCCGAGGAGGTGCTCTCTTATCAAGAGATGATCGGCAGCAAGGCTGGAGGACATTCAGCGCCGCTCAGAAAAAATGGCAGCAAGCTGAGAAATAAGGGGAAAGCTGTCCCCGGGGGAGTACCCTTCGGGTCATTAAATGACAAGGCCATGAATAGCCTGCAGAAGCTGCCTGGCATGCCCAGCTCGCCATCCGCTGACTCTGATGGGAGCATAGAAGAAGAACTGGAGCTTGGCAGAAACAGGATCAAGTCAATAGCTCTGGCCTATGACCTGCTCTCCAAATCCACTTTGCTGGATAGGATATCCATTGCGGTTTACATCTCCGGCCTTGTGGAGATGGTGACAAAGTCCTGCAGAGTCAGATCCGATCGGATCTCGTTTGTGCTGGACGTCGATGACGTCATGCTGAGGCCAGAGTCAATTGTATCCTGCGGCCTAATAATAAATGAGATAGTCTCAAACTCCCTCATATATGCATCCCCTGACGGCGAGAAGTGGATGATCCGCATAGAGTTCCGATCTATGGGCGCAAGCATCTACAGGCTGGCCATCAGCGATAATGGCAAAGAAGTCGGACTCGATGACGAAGGCACCCCACTTCGCATTGCACTGAATTCCTTAATAAAAGAGATTGAAGGCAGGATCAAGATAGATGTCAGCAAGGGAAACAGGGCTGAGATATACTTTAACGAGCTGAAGTATGACAGCAGACTAAAATACGGCTCAGGGTAAGACAAGCGGAAACGAGGGGGCTAAACCAGCAGCATGACATCAGAAGGCTTCACAGCGGTTGCCCGATGTTTGGGGGCGATATGATCTTGCTGAATCGCGGCATTGATCTGGCAGTCACGGCGGCGCTGCTCATCTCAAGCATCGGGCTGTGCGTCGGCGACGATGTATCCAGCCAGAGCAGGTATATCTATGACTCGACCCAGTCTGTCGAAGGCGATGGATTTGCAAACAGCTATAGCCTTCTTTCCACCGATTACCTCCATCTAAAGAACATAGCTCACGGCAGCGGAAGATGCTCGCAGAAATCGGTGGTTCACTCGCGCCAGCTTACCAGGTACAACATAAGCTCTGCCGGGTTCAGCAATACATCGGACTCTGAGATAAAGCTGGACCAGGTCACGAATGCAACCTACTCACCCGAAAGCCTGATCATCGGCAGGAGTTCGAGGGCCCTGTCGTTTGCTTCCAAGTGGAGCGAGGATACCGGCATCAAGAACTCCGGGATGGGGGCTTCCATGGGTGAAAGCATCGACCGCGCAACAACCATGAGCAACGACATATCGACCAGGCTCTACTCTTACTCGGATTACTGGGATACAGACGAATGGGTGGACTGGGATGACTACGGGTGTATATTAAGGACCCTGTCCGACTCGTATGTCAATGAGTCCATACAGAGCGCAAGTCTGAAGACAGGTTCCGATTTCACTGGTGCTGCCAAATTCTACGCCGTCCAGGCCATAGATAGCCCCAAAACCGCCCGCCTTCTGATAGATGAGAACTATCTGGGCACATTCTCTCTGACCAAGAATATGGTCCTGTCGGATCGGAGGTTCCGCAACGCCCATGATGAAGGCTGGCTGCCATGCTGCTCTGGAGGCTGGAGCGCGATGGACGCACATGACAGGCTCGGCTACGGCGCAAGCGCAGAGGGAATCTTCGATTGCACATGCTTCAAGGCTCCGTCTTCTGCACAGTTCCAGAGAGATCCAAAAGAGACTGCAAACGACCCGGAGGCCCTGCAGGCATCCCGCACCCTTCCTCACTGGTGGACTGCACAGGTCGCGTCTTGATTGGTCCCGCTATTCTGGGCCCGGGCAAGGTCAACCCCCTCCACGCCCGGGCCACCCCACATCCTTTCTCAAACCGACGCACCGCCGGGGGGGAGGGAGCCACCTTAGCGGTACTCCAAGCTCCATTGGAGCAGAGACTGCCCCCTCACGTCCTGTTATTCTTAACAGTATTCCACTGGCTGTCGCCGCTTATCTGTATATTTTTGATCACATTTCCCTTGAACGTGTTGCCAGTCACCGTATTTATGCCGGAGCTCAGCAGGTGAATGCCGTACATCTGGTTGTAGCTCGCTATATTGCCCGTGATGGTGTTGCACCAGGATTCCTCAACCAGTATGCCCGACTTCATGCTGTATCTGATGTCGTTGTTGCTTATGGTATTCTTATCCGAGCTCCATCCGACGAAGAGGCCGTTTTCCAGGGCATTGCTTATGGTATTGCCCTTAACGACATTTGACTGGGAGCAGTCCATGAAGATTCCGCCCTCAACATCGGAGATCCTGTTGTTGAGGATATAGGAGTTGGTGGTCTTGCGGAACAGTATGCCGCAATCGTTGTTGCTTATGACCAGGTTCTTCACTGTTATGTTGCTGCAGTTTATGGCATAGACTGTGCCTGCCTGTGAGTTCTCGTCTATGGTCATGTCCTTCTTGCCAATGAGGTAGTAGATCTTCTTTCCATTGATTAGGTTGCTCGTATCTATGTCGTTGTTGCCGTCGGCATCGAAGTTGTACTTGTTGCCGGAGATGCTGTTGCCCCGCATGACGTTGTTGCTCGACTTCCAGAGGTTAAGCCCAGTAAATCCATTATCATTGACTGCGTTGTTCGAGATGCTGCACCCCTGAGAGGTCTCCACAAACAGGCCTGAATAGAGGTTGCCTGTGACTGAGTTTCTGTCAAGGACGTTGTAGTTTGAGCTGAGCAGGTATATGCCGTCCTTATTTCTGCTCACTATATTGCCCAGGACCTGGTTATTATTGGAGTAGTAGAAGTTGATGCCATCTGCCAGGTTCCCATTCACCGCGTTGCCTGAGAGCGTATTGCCTTCAGACCAGTCAATGCATATGCCGCTGCCTTTTGAAGCCGAGTTTGAGTTATAGCTGGCGTCATTTGATACTATGATATTTCCATTTGACTTATCCAGGTATATGCCTACATAGCGGTTGTTATTGGCTGTGTTCCCTGACAGAGTGTTGGATCCGGCATTGAGCATATATATTCCGTACAGGTTGCTCTTTGCATTGTTGGATCTGATGACGCAGTTGTTGGAGTAGACCTCAATTCCGCCGCCTTTGAGGGAGTTAACGGCATTGAAGCCCTCTAACAGGATATTGTCCGCGTAGAGGGTTATGGGCGATCCTGTGGAACCTCCGTCCACAGTGGGCATTCCCAGGCCTCTTAAGGTAATAGGCTTGTCTAACCATACGTTCTCTTTATAGGTGCCCGCATTGACCTCAACGGCATCATTGACCTCTGCCAGGTCCACCACGTCCTGTATTATGTGGCCCGAGTTAGAGGACCTGGCCGTGCGGCTCAAAGACCCGTCTGCTGAGTGGAGATCCGCCCTCTGCACATCCGTGCCTTTGGTCCTGGTATCTTCCAGGACAACGCTCCTGCCGCTTGCAGCAGTGATCCTCTCTGTGGCATTATACCCCGCATAGGATGCTGTGCTGCCGGAGAACCTGGCAGGAACGGCCAGATCGCCTGAAGCGTCCAGCTTGAGCTGGTGTGAGACGGGGCCGCTGCGCTCCTTGCTGGTCACAACGATCCTCGATCCCTGGGCATCTCCCCTCTGGGACGCATATATGTTCATGCCGTTTGAGGTGCTCCCGGCATATGCCTTGCTGTAATAGTTGCTCAAAGACCCGATGAACACATCCATCTGAGCGGCTGCTGATCGATCCGAGTAGCTCGCAAGCGCTGAGCAGTTTATATGCTCTGCGCTTGAAGCGCTCACCCACTCTTCAGCAGAGACGTAGCTGCTTGCGCCGACATCGCCGCCCGGTGCAGGGAGAACGCTTGACCTGTAACTGATGTCAGTACCCTGAATTATGTTTGCCCTGACCTCTGCGTACTTGCCAGTTGAGTCCCTGACCCAGTGGTACTCGCTCAGGTCCCCCGTCCCCGTGGTGCTGATCAGCGGATTTAAGACAGCGCCTTCCATGGAAATGCTGGCTGATAATCCGCCCTCATCTGCAATGCTGGGAGTTATGGATTCCGAGCCGATCCCACCACTGCCACCGCTTACAGCGTTCACGCTGATGCCATAGGCACCCTGAACTAACAAAGCAAAGA
>DATMZB010000495.1:0-9481 GCA_035560655.1 Methanotrichaceae archaeon
AGGGTCAGAGAGCTGATCCAGGAAGGAAAGAAAGCCGAGGGCGTCAGTCCTGAGACCAGGTCCAGGTCCAGCAGCTCTATGGCCTCTGAATCTTCGTCTCAAAGGGGCAGAGGAAGAGAGACGGAGTCAGGCCGGTGAGCACGTTTGAGGTGATTGACGATGCCTGAAGAGCGAAGAGCCTCCAGCAGGTCCGGCAGCAAGGGAAGCACTGAGAAGGATCTGGAGAAGGAAAGCAAGGGGACCATGACCGTCGAGGAGGCCGGACATATGGGCGGCGAGATCGGCGGCCAGAAGGTCAAGCGTCTGATTGAGGAAGGAAAGGAGTACGAGCGCGAGACAGGCAAGTCGTCTGAGACCAAGTCTCAGAGAAGATAGTGAAGAGGTGATTGAAAGATGCCTGAGGAGAGAAAAAGCACTAGAACGACTGAAGAGCGAGGTCGCCAGGCTGGCAAGGATGAGAAAGGCGCAATGACCGTTGAGGAAGCCGGACATCTGGGCGGCCGAAGAGTATCAGAGCTGGTTGCTGAGGGAAAGAAGCTGGAGGCTGAAGAGGGCAAGACCACCGAGTCCGAGACCAAGTCCAGGTCATCCAGCAGAGGAAGGGGCGCAGAGGAAGGCGCCAATAGATAACTGTTCATAAATTTGGAGTTGATATAAAATGGCAGAAGAAAGGAGAAAGTCCACCGGTGCAGAAGAGAATAAGGGAACCATGACCGTCAAGGAAGCTGGCCATATAGGCGGCGAGAAGACCGCTGAGACCCACGGCCATGAGTTCTATGAGGAGATCGGCCATAAGGGCGGCCAGAGGGTCAGAGAGCTGATCCAGGAAGGAAAGAAGGTAGAGGGCGAGGAGCCCGCCAAGAAGACCTCCAGTTCCAGAGGACGCGGCTCTGAAGAAGAGACCTCAAGGCGATAAACCCCTATTGGGGCAAAAGGGGAGATAAACCATGGCTGGAGAAAGAAGAAATACTAATGCAGAGGGCACCAACCTGAGGGCTGGCGAGAAGAACAAGGGAACCATGACCGTTCAAGAGGCTGGACGCCGAGGTGGCGAGAGGACTGCCCAGACTCACGGCAGGGAGTTCTATGAGGAGATCGGCCACAAGGGCGGCCAGAGAGTCCGGGAGCTGATAGAGCAGGGGAAGAGGGCTCAGGGCTTAGGCCCAGAGAGCAGGGGAAGAGAGCCCAGGACTTAAACCCCGCGAGCAGGTCTTTTAGCAGCAGGAGGTCCCATGGTGAAAGAGCACCAGAAGGAGCAGTCCGCTAAAGAGGATCCGAAAGAATCGGCGAAGAAGAGTCCGGGCGTGGTGGGAGGTCCAACTTTGGATCCCTCGGCAGCTCCGGAGGATCAGGCGGAAGATATGTGAGGCATTGCTGAAGGCTCAGTGCTCGATCACTGGGCCTTTTTACCTCGCAGAGCTGTTTTAGGTCACGTCTTTTATCTCATGCTCTAACTTATGTTTTAGCTTATGCGTTAGCTTTCAGTCGATATCATTTTCTCAGACCGTATCTTTTAGCTTAAGACTGGCCTTTTTCAGGGATTGAGAATGGCTGTATATCTCTTTCCAGGGGTCCGGCCTTTCGTTCAGCAGGCGAAATATATTGCTCATGGAGTAGCTCCGAGCATTCAATTTCCTGTCCTCGAGCTCATCCCAGTGCAGTGGCGTTGCCACTGGAGCCCAGTCTTTTGCTCTGACCGAGTAGGGAGCAACTGAGGTCTGGCCGTACGAATTTCTAGCGGTATCCAGGAAGAGGCGGCCACCGCGCTGGTCTTTATGCTGCTCTACAGTCATCTCTTCAGGGTAACGTCTGGCAAGAACCTCGGACACGGTCCTGGCAAAGGACCTCACTGAATCAAACTCCTCGCTCCTGTCCAGGGGAACCACAACATGCAGCCCGCGAGATCCAGTGGTCATCACAAAGGCGACAAGTCCAATATCCTCCATCAGGTCCTTGATGCGAAAGGCAGCAGAACGGGCCTGGGAAAAGCCTTCCTCGGGGTCCAGGTCAAATATCATCTTATCGGGAGAGTTTAAGCTGTCAGACCTGGAAAGCCAGATGTGAGGTGTAATGCAGGCCAAGTTGGCCATATAGGCCAATGTGGCTGAATCTTCGCAGACTATGTGGGTCACCTCTCCACCCTCTTTTCTGGGCACTGTGATCCTTCCTGCCCATTCTGGATAGCCCTCTGGGATAGATTGCTGGAAGAAATCCTTTTTATCTATGCCGCTTGGGAAGCGGTCCATATTGAGCGGCCTGTCCTTCATATGGGGAATTATGACCTCAGCTATTTTGGTATAGTAATCTATGAGGTCTCCCTTGGTTATGCCATCCCTGGGGAATAGGATCTTGTCCGGGTTGGATATCTCCAATGTATGAGGGCCTATCTTGATCTCGGTCTTCCTCGTCAATAGCTGTCCTCCCGATCAGTGGTCTCTCTACTCACCATAATAAGAGTGAGCTTCACGCGATTATCAAAACAAGACTGTGAAGGCTCATAGTCGTACATCCTTATGTTCTATATCCCTCTGAATATATAGCTGATACATAGATTACGAGCAAGTTGAAATAGTGCTGCATTGGTAGAAGTCGCTCTTAAGATGGGTACAGGCTTTATCCACCTTCTATGCACAGTGCGCTAAAAAAGAGGAAGGTACTGCATCGCTCAATGCAGCATTTGCTATATTACTCGCCGCCTGAGTCCCCTCCGGAGTCTCCGCCAGAGTTCCCACCAGAATCAGCGCCTGTATCGCCTCCTGAACCGCTGCCAGACCCGGATCCTGATCCAGTCCCTTCATCTTCTGCAGCAACGCTGCCGGACTCCTCCCCGGCACCAGCATTTTGATCGCCGGCATCATCCTCATCGCTGCTTGTGATGTCTGTGTAGGACCCTCCCTCGTCCGCCTCATCTATGGTTTCATCGATGTTCCCATCATCATTCTCATCTATGCCAATGGACATGGCATGGCCCTCTCCTTCCCAGCCAGCATAGTCGACTAACATAGCTGCACCCAGATCCAAGGCGATATTTCTATGGCTGAACACCTCTGGCCCTTTCTTGGTCAACCTGGCCGCCTTGAGGTCATAGAGCCCGTTACCTCCTCGCTTGCCACCACGTCCATCCGTCTTGACCTTGAGCTTGCCGGAATGGCTATCTATGGCCATGCGGGTTACCTCATCCGAGGCAGCGCTGTCATTGCTGGTGCTGTTCTTTATTATCTGGAACTCGTAGGCAGGGCCGTCTTTAGAATTTATCCCTGCCTTGAGCCTGGGCGATATATTGCCTTTTGAATAGTAGCTCACTTCGTGGCTGCCATTCATTGGAGTGGAAAATTCCGCCTGGCCAGTTCCATTGGAGAGCTTGAGGCCTTCTACTTCGGTGTAATAGCCAGGCCCAATGGTGGTGACCTTTTGCTTGGTGTCGTTGCCAATCTCAGCGCCATCCAGGAATACCGAGTAGTTGATCCCAGTGGGCAGAAGATACAGAAGCCCTGATGAATTTCCTCTGGCTGCCCTATGCCCAGCTGGCGCCTTATCTCTCAGGAATCCGTATATTTTAGCGCCAGGGATCTCATTTACGAAGGTCCCATTGCTTAGCTCGCCAAGCCTCCTGCTCTGGTCATCTTTGATGAGCACATTGGCGCCTCCATCCTGCCAGACCTGAGTGTACCTGGCCTTATCAGGTTGAGAGGTGCTATTTGAGTTCAATTTGCCATTTAATCCTGAAGCATTAATTAGATCAAAGCCCACATCTGTTGCATTGACTTCGCTGCCAGAGCCCTCTTCCTGGCAGAAATCGCAGTCCTGCTGTTTCAGCCTGGCATTGGTTCCCTTGAGAAGCAGGTTGTGTCCCGTATACAGGCTCGACGATTCATCTGGGTTGGTGGCCGACTCATATGAGAAGGTGTCATCGTTGCTGTTGACCTCCACCACCCTGGTCTGGCCTGGGAAGTTGTTATCGTAGACCAGGATATCATAGATGCCGTCTCCTTTCTCCTCTACTGCAAAAGGCGTGACTGCATGGCCATCGCTTCCATCTTCTTTGCGGACGGCCATCGTCCAGGTCTCGTTGGCATTCTTTCCCTCCTGGAAAGTCTTTGAAAGCGTCCTCAGCGTCTCAACGGGCCCGTTTACTCTGTAGTTATAAGCAGGTGAAGTTGCCTGAGTGGCCCACCAGTAGGCGATCTCTTTTTGAAGCTCCGGCTGGCTTATATCTAAACTGCTGGTAGTCGAGCCTCCAAACTTCGCCGGGTCTGCCAGGCCGTAGTAGATGAGCAAACTTAGCACCGCCATCCCCTCGCAGTGGCCGCCAGCCATTTCACCATTCTCTTCCTCCATCCACCTCCTGGCATTTGGGAGGAGGGTTCCCTGGTCATCGGTTTGAACCCGGCTACCAAACATTCTCGTCATTTCAGCGGAAGTCAGGTCCACAACCTTTAATTCGCTCCCATAGTTCTCAAAGCTGAATCCATCTTCTTCTGGCCTGAAGCCATTGTCTGCACTGGAGACGTTCGAGAGATCCTGCTGCGTCCCCTGAGCATCTTCTGCATAGTTTTCATCACCTATGTATCCGCTGATGACTGGATTTGGCAACCAATCACCTTGGACAGGCGAGATTGCTCCCAAGAAAAAGGTGGCTATCAGCATAGCCAATATCGGCACACTGTGCCACTTAGACACCATCGTTCTGCTCATCTCAATAACCCTCCATAGAACAGAGTGCGAAACATGAATCATAAGTAAGCCAGCTCTGATCGCTCGCCATATTTATCTTTTGTCTCAATATCCATTGCCATATTACAGCAATCGACATTAGATCAGTTCAAACATTACGAGCTGGTAAGAATTGCGAAAGTGTTATGACTCTGGATTATTGAGCTTATAGTTAGCGATCTCTGCCAATCTCCTCAATAGACCGATCACTGATCACAGACCTGGGAGCAGATACTAAGATATCCTCTGCTAGATTGACCTCACTATCCTTCATCTTTATCAGTATCCAGCGCTCTTTAGCACCTCCAGCAGTGCGGGTTAGAGCAAATCCACCCCTCAGTTTCTCACCATTCAGCCATACTGCAACGTGTCCCTTCTTCAAAGCCTCGGCCATAGGGGTGACGCCTCCTTCTCCCTTGATGATATTATGGTATGTTCCCCTGTCCCAGACCAGCACCGCCCCTGCGCCGTACTGTCCAACAGGTATGATGCCTTCAAAGCCGGCATAACTTAGAGGATGATCCTCGGTTGGCACTGCCAGCCTTCGATCGCTTGGGTTCATTGAAGGTCCTTTAGGCACGGCCCATGACTTCAGGACGCCCTCTACCTCAAGCCTTAAGTCATAATGAAGAGTTCTGGCGCTGTGTTTCTGGACTACAAAACTATGATCGCTACTATCCTCTGCCCTGCCCACGGGCTCTGAAGTGATATCGAAATGCCTTTTCTGGCGGTATGGCTGGAGGGGATCTGGATCCATATAAATTACCTCGAAGATCTGGAACAAAGTATCTGTATATGCAGACATATATTGCTCTGGCGATGGGCCGCATCAAGGCTGCTGACTTATCGATCTGGCTCGAAATATCCCGGCCTGCCAGGACATCCTCAAAGGATTTATCTTTTCGAATTGAAGAATCCTTTAAGGGATTTTTCAGTCCAGCGGTTTTGAAATGAAGGTGCAGCCTCATTTTCTGGCTGCAGGCATGCGAATCTGAGAAGGAGATGGCATGGATCACGATGATCATAAAGGCAGCAAGCATGAGGACGGCATGCCAGAGGGCGGCATGCACATGCATATGGACGGAGCACATGGCAAAGAGCCGGCCTTGGAGGGCTCTGCTCCTGGAAACGGGATTGAGGGGCCGCGCCCTATGGCTGAGCAGCATATGTCTCATAACCAGGGGGACCATTCTCAGATGCTCCAGGACTTTAAAAAGAGGTTCATCTTATCGCTGGCCCTGACCATTCCAGTGCTCGCCTTATCTCCCTCTGTCCAGGACCTCCTTCGAATCAGGCTGGAGTTTCCTGGATCGGAGTATCTGCTATTCTTGATCTCATCAGTCATCTACTTCTATGGGGGTCTGCCCTTCCTTCGGGGCTTCTTCGATGACATTCATATGAGGCGCCCGGGCATGATGACCCTGATCTCTGTCGCCATCACCGTGGCCTATGTCTACAGCTCTGCTGTGATCTTCGGCCTATCTGGCATGGTCTTCTTCTGGGAGCTGGCAACGCTCATAGACATCATGCTCCTGGGTCACTGGATAGAGATGAGGTCGGTCCTTGGAGCATCCAGGGCTCTGGAGGAACTGGTGAGGATAATGCCCTCTATGGCCCACCTGGTCGAGAAGGGAGAGAGAAGGGATGTCAGAACAGAAGACCTCAGGCCTGGAGATGAGGTCCTGGTCCTGCCAGGGGAGAAGGTGCCTGTAGACGGCTCTGTCATTGACGGCAGCTCAGATGTGAACGAGTCCATGCTGACTGGAGAATCCAGGCCTGTCATGAAGCATCCTGGAGATGAGGTCATAGGGGGATCGATTAATGGCCAAGGCTCGATGACTGCAAAGGTAGAGAAGACCGGATCAGAGACCTATCTGCACCAGGTCATAGAGCTGGTCAGGCAGGCCCAGGAGAGCAAGTCCAGGGCACAGGACCTGGCTGACAGGGCAGCATTCCTGCTCACTGTTATTGCCCTGTCGGTTGGGGTTGTCACATTGGCATCATGGCTCTATCTGGGCCAGGGGCTGGCCTTTGCCATAGAGAGGTCAGTGACGGTTATGGTTACCACCTGCCCTCACGCCCTGGGATTGGCCATACCTCTGGTGGTGGCAGTCTCTACATCTATAGCTGCCAGATCAGGGCTGTTGATAAGGGATAGGCAGGCCTTTGAACAGACCAGGGATGTCCAGGCAGCGGTCTTTGACAAGACTGGCACCCTTACTGAGGGCAGGTTCGGGGTGACGGACATAATACCACTTGCGGGCATGGATGAAGCTGCGCTTCTCATGCTGGCTGCATCTCTGGAGGCCAGGGCCGAGCATCCCATAGCCAGGGCTGTGCTAGAGAGTGCTGATGCTAGGGGAGTTCATCCTGCTGTAGCAGAGAGGTTTGAGCTGATATCGGGCCAGGGCATTCAGGGATCGGTTGAGGGCAGAGATTTAAAGATCGTGGGCCCCGGATATCTCAGGGCAAGGGACATATCCATCCTTGACCGGCGGATAGAGGATCTGCTTGGCCAGGGAAAGACTGTGGTGGTCGTGCTGGAGGGCGATAGGCCAATTGGCGCTCTGGCACTGGCCGATGTCATAAGGGAGGAGTCCAGGGAGGCCATACGCCTGCTCAAGTCCATGAACATAAGGTGCATGATGCTCACAGGCGATGGCCAGGCCGTTGCCGGGTGGGTGGCCGGAGAGCTGGGCTTGGATGAGTTCTTTGCTGAGGTGCTGCCCCATGAGAAGGCTGAGGCCATAAAGGAGATCCAGAAGAGCTACATGGTGGCAATGGTAGGCGATGGGGTCAACGATGCTCCTGCACTGGCCCAGGCTGATGTAGGCATTGCAATTGGTGCCGGCACAGATGTGGCTATAGAGGTTTCAGATATAATCCTTGTCAGAAATGATCCACGAGAGGTGGCTCATGTCATAAAGCTATCAAGGAATACTTACTCCAAGATGCTACAGAACCTGCTGTGGGCCACTGGCTACAACGTCATCGCCATCCCCCTGGCAGCAGGAGTGCTGTATGGACAGGGCATAGTTTTGAGCCCAGCTGCAGGTGCGGCGCTTATGAGCCTCAGCACTGTTATAGTGGCCATAAACGCAAGGATGCTAAAAGAGTGACTATTAACTCTTGCATTCGATGCTGAATGATGGTACAGTCTGCAGATGGATGTCAAACAGACCTTGGCTAATTAAATGATGATCACTGATCAGGCGATACACAATGCAGGCCGCAGCCTTCAGGCCATGGCAGATGATGAGCACCAAAAAGGAGACATGCCTGAAATACGGAATGATGCATGATGCCCCGGAAATACCACGACAGCAGAAGCTATTCTGAGGAGAAAGCAAAGCTTCTCAAGCCCGACAATATCCATTGCATCAGATGTGGCGGCGAAATACCCAAAGAGATGAGGGCGAAGGGCAGAAGAATGCAGAGATACTGCTCTTTGAAGTGCTCCAGGTGGGCAGATGAGGTCATTCAGGATTGGTCCAAAATCAGGGCAAAGGTTCTAGAGCGAGACGGACATGCCTGCCAGAGGTGCGGGGCAAGGGAGACCAGGAGGAAGATACCGTGGCATGAAGACCAGGTCTTCCCCCTCGAAGTTCACCACATCAAATCGATCAAGGACGGCGGACCCGAGTTTGATGAGGCAAACTGCATAACCCTCTGCCATGACTGTCATAGCGAGGAGCACTTTGAGATCGATCCTATCAGGAAGATGCACCGGACTCTCGATAGCTTCTTGAAGACACAAGGTGGCTAGATTTCATGTCCGATCTCAATGAAATCAGTTACAATCCTGGAGAACTCATCAGGATACTGATACATAAGGCCGTGTCCGGCACCCCTGAACCTGACCAGCCATGAGCCAGGAATTCTCTCTGCCATGATCAAAGAGTTCTCTGGTGGTGCAATCCTGTCTTCAGTTCCCACAATTAGGAGTGTTGGACTTACGATTCCTGGCAGCATGTCATAAGTGCCAGCCCAGTACCTGACTGCATCATTCTGCCTGGCTATGTTCTCTGGAGAGGAAATCTCATTTGGGATCGGGAATTGCTTATAGAATTCAGGATGAACTCTCATCCACTCTTCTGGGAATAGAAGGCCAAAGAGCCGCATCCCTCTCTCTTCAGGGCTTCCCGAAGTATTTGTCAGTTCTTCGATCACTTCAGGAGAAGGCGGAACTGCATGTGACCCGCCGCAATCGCTGGCGTATAGCACAAGACTATCCACCTTATCCGGATGGTTTAGAGCCAGATCCTGAGCTATGAAAGAGCCCATGGACCATCCAAGAATGCTGGCGTTCTTTATGCCCAGTGCGTCCATGAGGCCAGAGGTATCATTAGCAAACTGCTCAATGGTGAAGTTGCCGGGCTGGGCTGTGGTGTACCCCATGCCTCTGTTGTCGAAGATGATGACCTTGAAATGCGATGACAGGCTGCTCAATACCTCTGGAGGCCATAGGTCCATTGTCGAGCTGCTGCCAATGATCATTATCAGAGGCTGGCCCTGGCCGAGGACCTTATAGGCCATGTCTATATCCCCCACATGAGCCTTTTGAACCTCAACACTGGAAATATTCAACATGGAATTGTCACCCTCTGGTTTGCAGCTGATGAGCTCAATTGAAGCAAAGACCATCAGCAACAAGAAGAGCATAGCAATTGCTCTAGGCTTTATCATCTCTTCTGGTCTCCAAGCGGACTATATAGCGTTGCCTATTTAGCATTTCTCTATTCGATTTATATCAAATCCCTAAATTATC
>DATMZB010000496.1:0-5439 GCA_035560655.1 Methanotrichaceae archaeon
TTAATCAAGTGATCAACATACGGATAAAATACAGACCACGATCATCCCAAAGTAGGTAGAAATGCGCTGTATCTGCAGTCCATTGATACATTGACCTTAAATATATCCTGCCCTGCAATAATAGCTGCCGAAGGCAGATCCAGGCAGAATTCAGCATGCTCTGGCAGAGTCAGGGCATGCAGCCATCTCCGGAGATTTTAAGTCTAATGTCGATAATGCTCTCAAGGCCAGTTGAACTTATCAGAGTTGAGAACAAGATCTGTGATCTCCTGTACCAGAGCGTCATCTATCCTGGAGACATCGGTCCTCACCACGGCGTTCTCCACCTCGACGTCACCCAGGGCCACCTTGGGAAGAGAGCTGTGCTTGAATCCCTCCACAACCACGAAGTCCATGCCGTCCTTTGCCATCTCATCGAGGGCCGAGTCGAGGCTTATGGGAGCTGTGACCTTGATCCGGGCAAGGCCCATGCCCATGACCTCGTCTGCTCCGGCCTCGAAGTGGCGCCTGGTGTCTCCGCTGTCCACGGGATGGCCTGCCATGTTCTTTATGGTGCCAACCCGGCCGTGTCTCTTGAGGGACGCGACCAGCTTTACCACCAGAGTGGTCTTCCCGGTCTTCTTGGTCCCTGCAACATCTATGACTTTCATGCTGATATCAGGGCTATCATCACTCTGGCGAAGCTCTCCAGGTCGGATATGCGCACGTTTTCATCATCGCCATGGATGTTGCTCTCTATCTGCCTGCCCACGCCGTAGACGCAGGTTGGGATGTTGGTCTTATCTGTTGCATAAGCCTGGTCTAAACTTCCCTGGGATCCAGAGAGCTTGGGTAAATATCCCGTGACCCTCTCTACAGTCTCTCTGACCTCAGTTATCCAGCGGTTGTCAGGGTTCACGTACATTGGGGGATATCCTGGGAAGAACCTGATCTTCATATCGGGACCCAGGTTCTGCAGGGCCCGCTCAAGCTCTTCTTCAGCTGCCTCCATCGTCTCCTCGGGTATGACCCTTCTGTCGCCGCGCATGACGCACCTGTCTGGAACTATGTTCTCCTTGATCCCGGCATTGATCATTGTGATGTTCAGCATGGGCTGGAGGTTCTTGAGGCCTACCGAGGAGAGTGCTGAGCTTGCATGAAGTGAAGATCTCCTTGACTGGATCTTCTCTTTTAGAGCCATCAGCGCTTCCATGACAGGTATTGACTTCTCTATTGCATTGACTCCAAGGAAGCTCGATCCGCTGTGAGCCGAGCGTCCAATGACTGCGATCTCCCAGGTGATTATGCCGTTGCTGCCAATTACAAGATCATCAGAGAAGCCATCCATGCAGAGCATGTAGTCTCCTTTGACCAGACCTTCATCCACCAGGTAGCACAGGCCTGAGTAGCCTCCTACCTCTTCATCAGTGGTCAGGAGTACGCTTAGGTTATACTTTGGCTTGCCCGACTTCATCACAGCCGCAAGTGCAGCAATCAATCCGGCGACTCCGCCCTTGGAGTCGGATACTCCACGACCATAGACCCGGTCTCCTTTCTTGGTGAGCACAAAAGGATTCGTGGACCAGCTATCGCTTGCCGGTACAACATCAAGGTGAGTGTAGATAACCAGGGTCTTCTCTGCGCCAACGTCCAGGCTGGCTCTCAGGTTGACCCGGTCGCCTTGCAGCCGCTTATCCTCACACCTGAGGGCGAAGATCTCCTGAGGCATTACTATCTTCTCTGTCTTGAAGCCCATGCCCTTGAATATCGGTATCAGGTAGTCCACTATCTCGTGGTAAAAATTGCCAGGGGGGGCAGCGGTCTTGAAGGCTATCAGGTCTCTTAGAACATCCAGGAGATAATTTGAGTCCGGGCAAATTTTAGGCATAGCAAATCCCATTCATAGTTAAGCTAAAGCCTAGTTAAATTCTTCTCTACACGCTCCTATTGGCTCGATACAAGGCTGACCAGGACTATGGTTACCACGCCCACCAGTATCATCTGAAGCCCGGTGATGATGGGCCTCTCATCGCTTATCCTGGCCAGGAATATTCCCAGAACGAATAAAATGATCAGGCTGAGCGATAGCGAGGTATAGAATGCCGTATCAATATCAATGGCCGGCACCAGCAGGAAGGGAATTATGAGTATGCCCGCGCAGATGGCCGGGCTTATGCCATCTACAACTGCAATCACCAGGGTTGCAACCTTTGAGGCCCTGGCGAACTGGGTGTCCCCCATCTTCCTCAGCATCGCCGACTCCAGTTTTCTTAAATCTCTCCTCCTCTCGGCCCTCTCAGCCATGAATGCACCGCTGATGCCTGAGATGCCCATGGCCAGGCTGCCTCCAATGCCTGCAGTTATGATTGCCCGAGGATCATCCAGGCCTGCGAGATGGGCACCTATTATGACCCCCAGTATGGTCAGGGTGCCGTCGAAGGCGTTCATGACAAAGAGCCTTCTGGCAATCTCTAAGGCATTGGATACTCTTAGATAATTCTGAAATCTGTCCAGATATCTCATCATGACTTTATCAGAGATCTCTCAGTCATTGGACCTGGCTTTGATGCTCCCATGAGCTCCAGGATGGTTGGTGCAATATCTGCCAGGACCCCATCATCTCTAAGGCTGCGCTCCCTGCCGTCCGAGGCTATGAGTGTCAGAGGTACAGGATTTGTTGTGTGAGCAGTGTGAGGCTGTCCTGTGGATTCATCTATCATCTTCTCAGCGTTACCATGGTCTGCAGTCAGGAGAACGGCCCCACCCTGCCCCATCACCTCATCCACCACCTTTCCAACGCAGCTGTCCACGGTCTCTACAGCCTTGACCGCAGCCTCATATATTCCGGTATGCCCGACCATGTCCGGGTTGGCATAGTTAATGACTATAAGGTCATAGCCCCCATTCCTAATCCTGGCCAGGACTCTATCAGTTACCTCATAGGCGCTCATCTCAGGCTTGAGATCATATGTGGCCACCTTTGGTGAAGGGATCAAAACCCTATCCTCGCCCTGGTTTGGCGTCTCCTTGCCGCCATTGAAGAAGTAGGTTACATGGGCATACTTCTCAGTCTCGGCAATTCTAAGCTGGCTTTTTCCTGCCAGGGCCATCACCTCTCCCAGCGTGCGGTCGAGGTCCTGGGGGGGGAAGGCAACGGGCACATTGAGCGTGGCATCGTACTGCATCATGCATGTGAATTTTACATGCATGGGCGATCGCTTGAACTCATTGAAATCAGGATCCACGAAGGCACGTGTGATCTCTCTGGCCCGGTCTGGCCTGAAGTTGAAGAATATTATGCTGTCTTTGTCCCGGATTATGCCCTGAGAATCGACCACAGTAGGCTTTATGAACTCGTCTGTCTCACCGCGAGCATATCCTTCTGTCACGGCCTGCTCGGCGCTGCCCGCAGCAAAACCCTTCCCCTCAGCCAGGGCCCGATATGCAGGCTCTACTCGTTCCCAGCGCTTATCCCGGTCCATAGTGTAGTAGCGCCCGGATACTGTTGCCACCTTGCCGACGCCTATGGATTTGATCCTCTGGTCAAGGTCCCGGAAGTAGGTCAGGGCGCTCTTTGGCGGGACGTCTCTTCCATCCAGTATGGCGTGAACATACACCTCCGGGACCCCTCTCTCCCTGGCCAGCTCCAAAAGGGCATAGAGGTGGGTGTTGTGGCTGTGTACTCCGCCGTCTGACAGGAGGCCCATGAGGTGCAGCCTACCGGTGTTCATAGCCTCTGTCAGGGCTGATACTTCTCCCAGCTTCTTCTCTTTCACTGCCAGGTTGATCCTGGTATAGCCCTGGTAGACTATGCGTCCTGCTCCGAGGTTGAGGTGCCCTACCTCTGAGTTTCCCATCTGGCCTTCAGGCAGGCCCACTGACAGGCCTGAGGACCCAAGACGGGTGGTGGGAAAGCTTTTCCATAGCCTGTCAATGTTTGGCTTATGAGCTCCGGCCACTGCGTTGCCTTTAGTCTCCTGGCTTAACCCAAAGCCGTCCATGATTATGAGCGTGACTGGTTTCATCCTTCCTCTTAGATCAGATCTCTTGTAAGCCGCTTTCGGTATCTACTCCTTGAAGCCGTACTTGCCGATCAGTGGCACGAAGGCCACGCCCATCTTCTCGTCAGTTGTAAAACCGTTCTTCCTGGTCACAAGCACCAGTTCCTGGGAGAAGGCCTGGCCCACAGGTATCACCAGCTTTCCGCCCTTCTTCAGCTGCTCCTTTAGAGGCTCTGGAACCGAAGGAGCTGTGGCGGCAACGCTTATCCTGTCATAAGGTGCGTGCTCAGGCAGGCCGATGCTGCCGTCTCCTGCGATCATGGTCACATTGGTGATTTTGGCTGCCACCAAATTCTCTCTTGCCCGGGCCACCAGCTCCGGTATCCTCTCAACGGAGTAGACATGGCCCTCGGACCCCACAAGCTCGCCCATAACTGCCGCGTGGTACCCGCTACCTCCGCCTATCTCCAGCACCTTCATGCCCTTTTGCAGGTCCAGAATCTCGCACATTATGGCTACCATATGCGGCGCTGAGATGGTCTGGCTGTATCCTATGGGCAGGGGCACGTCGCTGTAGGCCATATCGCGCAGGTTCTCTGGAATGAAGAGCTCTCTATTGACCTTGGCCATGGCATCTATCACTCTATCGCTTATCCTGCCCCTCATGGCCTCTAAAAGATCCTCCTTCATCTAGCCTCTCTGCCCCATATCCTGACTATGTCCTTGGCCTGTGCCTCGTCTGCAAAGCCCTCTCCGCGGAGCTTGATCTTGGTGATGGCCAAGCGCACTCCTTCCACCCTCTTAGTCTCTCCCACCCGAAAGACCTCGTTTCCCTGAGCCTCCATCTTCAGAGACCTGGTGGTCTGTCCATAACAGACTGCGAACTTCACTGTCACATAATCGATAGCTCTGGCCCAGATAGTTCTTACCTCATCGGCTCTGGCATAATCCACACGTCTATCGGTCTCAAGAGAGGTGATCTCAGTCATAACCACCTCTTTTGGAGGCTCATCCACCAGAAGCTCCTTTCCAACTTTCAGCTCCTCCTGGGCTGGGATATTGATATGATAAGGCAGCGACTGCTCTTCCATATTGACTATCACCTTTACGCTCGTAAGCCTGGGCCTTTCCTTGCTAATTGGATGGATGGTGCCGCACTCGCCGCACTTCACAAGGTTCTCACGCCCAGACTTGACTGCGATATGCTCTGTTGCCTCTTCACAGGCAGGGCAAAAGATCTGATCTTCCTGCATAGATCATAGTTCTCTCGCGAAGAGTATTAATGTATGTCCAAAGTCAGACAGCGGCTGCTTTGGAGAGGACGATCTGCGCGGTCCGTCGCGCAGAGTTCCATGATTTAATATTTATTCGTGTTCAGTTATGGTATGTCTGCAAATACAGCCTGCCTTATGAGCAAAAAACTTTTTAATGAAGATATTCTAATTACCTGGTATGGCAG
>DATMZB010000497.1:0-3940 GCA_035560655.1 Methanotrichaceae archaeon
GTCCCTGAAAGGGACAACAGGTCTCGAGCCTGCCGCGTATGAACTCCCCGCGCCTTAACGCCAGGAATTAGTCCGCTCTGCCACCCCGGCCCGACTAGGATGAATGAGACCTATGCTTTATATCTGTTGCTCAAGGGCATAGATTTATCCCATAAAGACCTATGGTCCGTGCTTTCCCGAAGAGGGGCTTATAAAAGGACTGCATCTGAGAAATGACTTTTAATCCGAAAGCCATGATATCTTCTTTTGGGATGCGATTCAAGAGACCAAGCTGCTAGATAATGAATCGCAGAGTTTGGGCGACGTCGAATTCAGGCGACATTCCAACGGGCTCTGGCTGCCACTCATGGCTGTGACGCCAAGATGCGTCTGCATGTGAGGGCGTTGTTCACTCAGATTCAGATTGAGAGCACGAATCTGAGAAGAATCGCCATGATTTTCTGAGCCAGGCACTAACTACTGGGTGTCTTATGGCCAACACCCCCCCAAATCATGCGCCATGAGAACTCAATGACTCCAGGCCTTATAATGAGCACTAGACAAGAAAGATCGGTAAGACTTTTGGGGCAAACATTAACGATCTAAGTGTCTCATGGCCGGCGGCCCGGGGCAGATAGCACAACCCAAGAGATTGAGGGCCTATCACAGTTGAGGCAACTCTGATCTAGCCATATCGATCATTTTTCAGGCATCTTTGGCCGAGACAAATCGCTTTGTGCAGGATAATAATCTGAGCCCGACCAACTGAGCAACTGCCAAGACGTGGTACCAATACAACACACATACGAGAATGCATAGACACAACCGTCCAAGAGAAAGTGCAATTCCTCCATTATATCTCTCTATTTTGATCGGGCGCCTGTAGTACGCAATGGACATCGAGGCTCAGGTTCAGCTCCCTGCACGCCCACCAATGACCGCGACAGGTTGAAAAGAGAAGAGGCCCAAGCTTGGAAGGCAATGATGAGAAGAGCTATCATAGAAGTAGTCAGCACAAAGATAGCACAAGCTCGATTCACAATTCTGGAAGGTACATTCTATGACTCTAAGAGATGAAGCCCTCCAATTTCACAGGGCTGCCAAGGGCAAGATTGCGATACACAGCAAGGTGCCCTGCTCCACAAAGGAAGACTTAAGCCTCGCTTACACGCCGGGAGTAGCCGAGCCGTGCCGCGAGATAGAGAAGAACCCGGACGATGTATACCAGTACACTGCCAAAGGGAACATCGTGGGCGTTGTGACTGATGGCACAGCAGTTCTGGGCCTGGGCGACATAGGCCCCCTGGCAGCCATACCGGTGATGGAAGGCAAGGCCATACTCTTCAAGAACTTTGCAGGCATCGACGCCTTCCCCATATCCATCACCTCCAAGGATGTCCAGACCATAGTCGATACCGTGACCAGGATCGCCCCAACCTTTGGAGGCATAAACCTGGAGGACATCAGCGCTCCGAGATGCTTCGAGGTTGAGGAGAAGCTAAAAGCCGTCATGGACATACCCGTATTCCATGACGACCAGCACGGCACTGCAGTTGTGGCCCTGGCAGCGCTCATCAACGCCCTCAAGGTTGTAGGGAAGTCATTCTCTGACATAAAAGTGGCAGTGAGCGGCGCCGGGGCTGCGGGCACCGCAGTCACCAGGTTCCTTCTGAGCTTCGGGGCCAGAGATGTCATACTCTGCGACAGCAAGGGAGCCATATACCGGGGTCGGCCCGGCCTCAACAAGGCCAAGCAAAACATAGCAGAGATCACCAATCCAAGGATGGTCAAGGGCTCTCTTGCAGACGCCATGAAGGGAGCAGACGTCTTCCTGGGTCTGTCTGTTGCAGGAATCGTAAGCCCCGAGATGGTCAGGTCCATGGCAAAAGATGCCGTAGTCTTTGCCATGGCAAACCCTGTGCCTGAGATCATGCCTGACCTGGCAGTGCAGGCCGGAGCCAGAGTGGTGGCTACAGGCAGGTCTGACTTCCCCAACCAGGTCAACAACGTCCTGGGCTTCCCTGGAATCTTCAGAGGAGCACTGGACGTGCGGGCAAGAGACATAAACGAGCAGATGAAGGTCGCCGCATCCAGGGCGATAGCCAGCCTTGTGGAGACGGTATCAGAGACAAATATCATACCCTCGCCGCTTGACAGGAGGGTCGTGCCAAAGGTTGCAGAGGCCGTGGCCAGGGCAGCTATTGAGACGGGCGTGGCACGAACGCCCGCAGACCCCGCAGAGATCGGGCGCAGGGCGGCCGAGATGGTCCAGCAGCTTGAGAAGAACCCCTGCCCGATAACCAAAGCTTAAGCCCTGATCCGAACCCAGACAGACTTAAGCTCTGATAGAAATCAGCCGAGGGTCACCCTCCCGACCCGGCTCTATTTATTCCGCCACTATTTCATCAATCAGGCCTTTTCCATCACGTGCAGGTCTTTGCTCCCCAGCTGGTAGTAATCGCCAGTAAGGGTGCTGTACTCTATAGAGCTATTGAAGAGCCAGCCCACGTCAGGCTTGAACCAGCCATACTGCCGGTCTGTGTCATCCGCAAGGCCCAGATGCTTTGTGTAGTTCTCTGTAGTCTCTACCGAGATCCAGCCGCCGCTTCCGTGGTAAATATACTGATCATAATCTCCGCCAGTATAATTATTCCTGGGCACCACGACCCAGACGTGGCCGTAGAAGTCGCTGGCGCTCTTATCCTTTCTGCCTATTGCTATCTCGTTGCTGTATATGAGCCGGGGATCAAAGCCCTTCTCCTTCAGGATGTACCAGGTGATCTGGGAGCTGTTTGTGCAGTCGAACCCCTCGAGCTTGTATTTCTCATCGTAAGTGTACTCATCTAGGACCCTCTGCACTGATCTCAAGAACTCCTTGTCCCCGTTCATAGGCAGCCAGGAGACGACCATGCCTGGCCCGAATATGCCCGGCGTCTGGGACAGGAACTGGTGCCAGTTGCGATCTTTGTACTCATCCAGGATGCTTAAGTCCCCATGCGCTGGCATTGACGCCAGCAGGAGGACAAGTATTATTGATGGTATTAGAATGCGTTTCATTTTTCTCACCCAAAAAGCCAGGCTAAAACCCGGCTGGCGGCAGGACCTCGATGAGCGAGGCCCAAAACCCCACATTGAGGCCTGCTGGGCATTTATATCGCCAAATCAATAATCTCGATACTATCACCCCCATATATATTTCTTTTCATCTATACAATATAGACTTTTTTACTCTTTCAATAAATCTTTTTTCAAGGAAGAGGGAGCAAAAAACGCTATGCTTCGAGCCCAGGGCTGCAGGCACGGCTTCCTGCCACCCACACACCTTCCTCTAAATCCTCAGTCTGCACCTCCAGAGCGTGCCGTCTTGAAACAGAACTCCATCTTAGAGGATGCATAGATGCCTGACCGATCTAGGTGCGATCGATATAGATTCAATACATCAAAAGACAGATTGTATAGATCACTGAACCTGAAAGACAAGGCCCTGTAAGCCAAGAGCTTTTTACAGATACGGTGAGTAGATTACAGATGAAGCAGAGAAAAGCCAGAACAGAGTCAGGCTGATTAAAAATTGAATATAGAGCATCAACAGCTCCACAAGCAAAGGCCTAAAAGGCCTTTGCGGTCGCAGGTTCACCTACTAATCCTGGGATGTTCTATTGGGGATGGCCGTGCCAGGCGAGGCACCAACTGTTCGCTGGGCTGCGCGGCCTGGTGCTCAAGGGGATAATAATCCACCTTGATGCTCTTCAATAGGCCCCCTGTCCCGTCATCCCAGGGATAGGAGGAGGTGATCACCACTTTTAGAAGGACATTCAAAGGCCGTATGCTCTTATGGTAGGCAGCAATGAATATTGAAGTATTCTCAAAATAAGTTCCAACTCCAAGCGCCGCTTCCTGCCCGTCTATTGTGAGGTTGGAGAACTGAGTGCCATTCCCGGCCTGGAACATATCGAAGGCC
>DATMZB010000498.1:0-3503 GCA_035560655.1 Methanotrichaceae archaeon
CTTATATAGGTGCTATTTTCACTACGGCGATGAGTTCATCAAAGCAGGCTGCTACTGCCAGGCCTAATATCACCTCGGATTTCGAGGGATTCTCAATACCCAGTTAACACATCCCAAATTGGGATAGCACTTAAATAGTCAGCCACCTATATAAGATTGCAATTCCTGATGGCGCTATTTCGGCACCTGCCGATAATCGTCGCGCTCAGCGGCCGTGAAATTGAACAAAATGGTTTATAGAGTTGTGGTAAATATACAATCACTGTTGAAGAAATTCTTCTCTAAATGCACGATAAAAGTCGAATATAAGCATTGGTTGGCATCATGACCTGCCCTTTGCCTGTTATAACCAACAGCCTTTTCTTCTTTACACAAGTTTCAAAGTTCGATGGATGAGGCTGCAGATCGCTGGGCACTGCCTGACTGGCAGAGCGCGCTTATGTGGTGCAGGTACAGAAACAAAGAGGGCATACGCTGCATAATCGATGTTCTTGGGGAGAATGCCAGGGATGAGTCCCAGGCAGCTCTGGCGGTCAGATCTTACACATCCGTTGCCAAGTCCATAAGAGATCAAGGCCTGAAGGCATCGATTACCATAAAGCTCACTGCCCTTGGCGCATCTTTTGACATGGACCTCTGTCTTGAGAATGTGATGGCTGTGCAGAGGGCAGCAGCAGATAACCAGGTATGCCTGGAGATAGATATGGAGGGGACGCCAATTGTTGACTGCACCCTGGAGGCAGCTCTTGCCTGCGCAGAGGTCAGCCCGCCCGTGACTCTGGCGGTCCAGGCCTACCTTGACAGGACTGCTCTCGACCTGGAGAGGCTCTCTGATAGCGGAGTCCGCCCAAGGCTTGTGAAGGGCACATACCTCGGGGATACATCAGATTTTCAGGAGATACAGGAGAGGTTTAAATCGCTCTTTGGAACACTCATCAATGCCGGCAGGCAGCTTTGCGTCGGAACCCATGACCCGCAGCTCCTGGATTGGATAACTGATGTTGCAGCTGACGATAAAGACCTGATAGAGCTTGGATTCCTCAAGGGCCTGGCTGATGAGACAAAGCTGGACCTGGCAGGCCAGGGCTGGTCTGTTGCCGAGTACCTGCCCTTCGGGCTCAGTAGGGTTGCCTATGAGGCCAGACGGCGCAGATATCTAAAAGAGATTGATAGGATGGGCAGATTTCCTGCCCCATGATCCAAGTACATCCTTTTTACTATTCGGGCGTTTTCCTCGGACAAGAGTCCGAAATCTGGGGTCCTGATGTCAAAGATTCTTCCAGAACTCCTGATCGATCGATTAAAAAATCCTTTGTATTGTTAACCGGAAAATATAATAGACATCAGCAACAATAGGGGTTGGGGGAATATACCTTGGTAGAAAACAAACCCAGAAAATCAGGAGAGCAGACGGGGACAGATCCAATTCAGGTAAATGCAAAGGAGATGGAGGCAAAGAGAGAGCAGGGCGAGGCTGAGGTAGAGCCGATAAAGCCCGGAGATAAGAGAGTGGCGAGGAGCTCATCGCTTCTTGGCACCTGCTATACCTCAACCAACAGGCCTCCAAAGCCGCCTGAGGATTAAAATAGCCCTCGAAGGACAAAAGAGCCGTGCCGCAATGCCCTGTGAAGGGCATCTTGAATACGAAAATGAATATGAATATATGGCTCTGCGGCATGGCACCTCTTTTTACTGACAGTTCACTGGAGCCGGATCAACTTCATCCATTTAGAATTCTCGCTTTCAGATTCCGTTGGGAACTTTCAGCTCAGTGGAGGCCCCCCCCGCTTCATTCAACCGGAAGGCCTAATAACCCCTTCTCCAAAGAGACTGCAGGGGTTATAAGTTGTCGGAGAAGAAGCATAAGAAGCACCGAGGCCAGAAGGACAAAGACCAGCACACGGACCACAACGATCACAGCGACCACCACAAGCGCCAGGACCATGAAGACCACGACCATAATAAGCACACTGATGACCATCATGAGCACGAGAAAGGACACAAAGAGCACGACCACAAGGAACATCATGAGCACAAGGAAGGCCACGACCACGACAAGCACGAGGGCACTGCCAAAGGGCTGATCGGTGCAATAAAGAAGCTTTTGAAGTAGTGCTTCTTTATCGGGCGCCGGGATCTTGAGAGAACATCTCTTTAAGGTCCCCTATATCCCCGATGACTAAGTCCCGATCTTCGGAGATTTGCCTGGCTATGGCCCCCTTAATGCGGCTCTGAGTCAGGTGTGATCTTCTAAAAGGCGCCGACTAAGAGATCTCTGAATTATAAAGATAATCAGAGACACTATCGCTTAATTCGATGTCTGTTCGCTTCAAAATTTATAAGGGCAAGCTCTGGAAGCAGAGACACATATAGCAGCAGAGGCATATATAAGGCATATTCATCATCAGGCATCACTGGATATTCATCATCATGCAATTCTCATACCCACTGCAGATATCTTGCAGTGGATGATCCATCTATTTTAACTATCAGGGCGCCAGATATGGGCGCGACATGAGAAATTATTAAGAATAGTCTTATATCCGAGAAAGCCCATCTTTAAGTTGGGATATATTATGAAGTTCCGGTTTGAATACTGTCTGATAATTGCTACGCTTGTAGCTTTTTCACTGGGGCCTGCCCTTTCGGATCAGGCTCTGACATCTGCGAATGCAACGAATAATACAACTGAGCTGTATAATGCTACTGCACCATATTACGCAACCTCTCCGTTTAATGTATCGGCACCATATAATATAACTATAGCCGATGTCCTTCAAGAGGGCACTGCGCTGCATGTAGTAGTGGCAAACAATGGTACGACTGCCCAGGACCTCACCGGCTGGCAGCTGATAACAGATAACCCCCTAAACTCCACTTATGTATTCCCAACCTTCGCACTGATGCCTATGTCTACTGCTACAGTTCACACTCACATCAACAATAATACAGCAACAGACCTCTATGGCAGCGGTTTCATGTGGAGTGGGACCAATGATGTCAAGCTCTTCGATAATGGCGGAATACTAGTATATGACTACATCATCAACAACACATCGATGAATGTGAGCTCTACGTAGATTGGCAGGTCGATTGCCTCTCTGGTCGAATCCAGGTATGCGGCAAGCCGGCCTCCTATTGCCTTTTTAGGAGTTCCTATCTACCCATCTATACTATTCTTTATAGCTGACAGCGAACAGTGAAGCTTGAACGAACATGGAGAAAGCAGGGATCATCTGAATCGATCTGGCACTATGCCTGTCTTCCGCAGAATTATCAGATCGCTATTCCCAGAGGGCCTCGATATAAATCCGGTGCTCTCAGGTCAGGACTGCAGCCTGGACGCCGAGATGCTTAAGAAGAATAACTGATATACATATATCGAGCTGTGCATCTTCATATCTATTATCAATCCCTTTTGGGTTTGCGGCTGAAGATGCGCACGCCATATCATTAACTTCTTTTACAGAGGTGAGAAAATGAGCGGATTTAGTGAGATAGAC
>DATMZB010000499.1:0-3871 GCA_035560655.1 Methanotrichaceae archaeon
GTATCGCCTTCACATAATCTATTGAAGAACTTCTTCATAAATATGAAGTCTGTTGCAACACCTATCGAGGGGGCAAAACCGCCGCTGACTTTTGAATTTTTGGTAACATCCGAGCCTGAATCTCCGCTCGGGTTCTTAAAGAATGAGCCACAAGCATCAAAGATCATCAGTTCATTGGTGCCAGCGGGATCTGTAAGGACCTTCTTGAGCTCCGGCCAATATTTCTGATCAGTAACTCTACTGATACATAGGCCATACGATGCTGAACAAACATCAGTCTTATCATCAAAGTCGCCAACGCCGTGTGTACTTATTAAGGAGACGGTATATTTATTTAGCTTATACACCTTATCCCATGTAACTCCAGAATCTTTGTAATCAGTGACAGCATAGCCTTTGTTCTCTAAGTCTGAGCCTGCGGATCCATATAAATCTCCAAAGTCCCAATTAAAAGGCTCCAGCAAAAGCGCAGTCTTTGAAAATCCCGTTGCGCTCATATCGAGATCACTGCGCGTTGCCATCGAAGTTACTGACACATCAGAAAATGCCTCATTATTTTCTTTTTTAGCAGTGAAATATGCTCCGCCATTATCTATCTTCTTTTTTCCATCTGCGGCAGTCCATTTATTCGATGCTTTTGATTCAATTTTAGTGCTTGTGCCATATGCTTTTTGGATGCTTGCCGCTGATATTTCTGGTAAGACGTCGCTGCCGCCCATTTCAACGATCTGGATATCTTCAGCCTTTCCATTATGGACATATAGATTAAATTCGGAGCTATCTTTCCCGCTCTTTGAGTCTGATGATCCCATGAATGCAGTTAAACCTGGGCTCTCTGCTTTATTCACCTTTTGTTCGACAGCAACTATATTGGGATATGCATCAGAAGTTACTTTGTAGCCGCTGAGGACTGATGTGGCATCAGCAGTCTTTGATCCGATGTCGATTGATGCCCTTACAGTGTTGCCCTGGCCATTGGATGCAGATCCACTACCATATATCGCACGAGCATTGCTTACATCTAGAGTTAACCATGCCTCTACACCTGCAGATGAAGGGAGCGTTTTGGTGCCCCAATCGTATGTCCATGTAGTTTCTGGTTCTCCTGTGATGGACCTGGTAACTGATGCCTCGTCTCCCTTTATGTCCGATTTGCTAACTGAGCCAGACGGCAGGCTGCCTGTGCCAGTAAAAACGTTGGACAGCGTTCTATCCTTATGGCTAAGTGCTATGTGCTCGCTTGCATAATCTTCGACCGTCGCCCCATAGACTACTGCGGTAGACGAACTCTCCCCATTATCTCCGGTTGAAGCTGTGAGCTTCAGACCAGACGTCAAAGAGACACTAATCAAAAAGATTAGTGATATGACTGCAAACTTCTTAACAATATTGTTCATCTGATGCCTCCACACTTTAGATCCACATTTTGCAAGTCTTGTTTTACATATTGATAACCCTTATGAGAAAATGTTAAATACAACTGTGAAATGCTATCCCCTGAATATCATATGGCTGAACTGAATTATTACAGTCAACCAGCATCGGGAGCCTGATGAACTCTAAGTATATTGCGATCATCTTCCTGGTAGGAGTCGGTCTGACCTCAACCGCTAGTGCAATTTATTGGTCGGGTAGCATCGACGCCGACTCGACTCACTGGTCGATATATCGCGAGAGCAGCAATATCAGCTTTGATCTGTCAGGCTCAGTCGAAGGGGTGATATCTCCAGTAGAGTTTCATGGCAGAATGCTGAGCCCCTATCAGTCCAGGTATGGAGAAGTTGGAAACAACGATGTACGGCTCAGGCAGAGGACTGCTGCTCTTGAGGGAAGATACAGATCATCAGACGAGATAACGATGCAATCCACGGTTTATCCAGATGATATAGAGATCTTTGTGGATAAGCCAGTTGGAACTGAGCTGTACAAGTTTGATTTTAAAAATGAGCAATGGCCAGTCATCATAAAGGCCAGGAGGGCTATATCTTACTCGGGCCGGATGATAAACGACCGCGACTTTGAGGGCAATAACGGCGACTTTGTAGGTGCGAACTTCCTCTATAACCACGAGCTATCCAAGGAACAGGTATCGGTTATCTGGCTGCAGAGGATGAATGCTACGGTCCTTGCCACCAACGATTCCATAGTATGGGCCCAGCTCAAGCCCACGAGATATCTGGGCTACCAGATCCAGGCCAGCTCTACGGGCATATCAGACCTGAGCTACAGGCAGATGGGCTCGAAGTACGACATCAAGCACCAGAACTATCCTGCACTCAGCCAAGGAGAGGAACGATATTACGGCAGATACAACCTGACGCGAAAGATAGTGATGAGATCCACATTCAAAGAGAGAACTGATCCGCGTGATATATATTATGCAGTCGATAGCTGGCTGCCTTGTCTCATGAGGTGCTCCAGCGCGGCTCCTGTAGATCAAAAGATGCTGAAGTCGGCCGTATGCGTATTTAACTGCGCTTAGACGCAGTGCCTGCAGAGGCTTACATTCAGAGATGGATTCTTCGAATGAGCGAAATGCATATTTTTTTATAGTTTCCAATGAGATCTTTGGCGAAAGTCTGATTGATTTTCCGCACTATGTTTCATTTGGAAGATCGGCGGGATTGAGCCTGCAAAAGTTCATCTTCTGCGACTTTGAAGATATGTGAACATGAATGAGATGCTGAAGATCATCCAGGAAAGATATTCATCAAGAGGCCCCTTTGACAGAGAGCATCCTCCATCCAAGCAGGACGTGACGCAGATCCTGGAGGCGGCTCGGTGGGCCCCAACTGCCCACAACATGCAGAACTTCGAGATAGTCGTCGTAGATGATAAAAGGCTCCTGGAGGAGATTGGGAACATCAAGTCCCGGATCTCTGAAGAATTCCTCAGAGAGAACTATGAGCAGCTCTCGTTCTCAGAAGAGGAGCTGCTTGGAAAGAAGGTCGGAATTCTCGGATCTGCCTTTCCTCCGGCGTGGAGGATTCCAGGTGACTGGAGTAAAATCGCACGTGAAAGCGAGCCGTCTCCCCTGGGACTGTTCATTAGAGGCAGTCCCATGCTGCTTATTGTGACCTATGACCCAAGAAAGAGGGCCCCTGCATCTGAGGGGGATGCTCTGGGATTCATGAGCTTGGGCTGTGTCATGGAGAACATGTGGCTCATGGCCCAGGCTCTGGGAGTTGGATTTCATGTGCTGAGCACCTTTGGAGTGGGCTCTGTAGAAAAAGAGGCAAAGCAAATTCTCGGAGTCCCTGAAGGCTTGATGATTGCATTTGCTGTCCGTCTGGGTTATCCAGTCCCTGGGCCGTCCAAGTACCTGAGGGTGCGCAGGGATGTTGAGGAGTTCGCACACCATAATCGGTTTGAAAACAAGGGACTTGATTGAGGAGGCTCATGATGAGGCTATGATTATGATACAAGTGAGATCAATTGCAGAATGATTGCCTGGACGATAATCGATGAAGAATGGCTGAACGATGATTGAAAAGGTATCTTTGATTTTTATCTATAGCTTTTTTAATCTCGGTCCTTCAGCCCCTAAGTGCTCTCCAGTGCCTCAGCTCCATTCATCCTCCTGCCGATTCTAGCACATGTACTCGATATTATGGCGCTCTGCTGATGCTAAAGTGAATGCTCCCAACCCTAAACGCACATGAGCCTCAGGACGGGGGCTCACACGTGGCCGATGAAAATCGAGATGTATCGACTTAGTGAGTCTCGATTTCCATGGGAAAGGGTGGGGCTTCTATCGCTTTTGCGAAGAGATTGCATTCCCAATCTCAGAATATTTATAGCGGCATTTAGATCCCTTTAGAGGTAAAGATGGAGTGAACCCCTCCGAGTGGACAAGGAGTTAAGCAATAAG
>DATMZB010000500.1:0-3683 GCA_035560655.1 Methanotrichaceae archaeon
AAAAAGAGCACTCAGGCTCAATGCCTGGTGCCATAGCCTACTTCAGCATGGAGTTTGGCTTGAGCGAGGCCCTGCCTATCTACTCAGGTGGCCTCGGGCTCCTGGCCGGTGACCACCTCAAGACGGCCAGCGACCTTGGAGTTCCAATTATAGGTATAGGCCTTCTCTACCAGCAGGGCTACTTCAGGCAGATCCTGTCCAAAGAGGGCGCTCAGATAGAGGCTTTTCCTTATAATGATCCAACCACAATGCCTGTCATTCCTGCCAGGGACAGGGATGGAAGATGGCTTCGAATTGAGCTTCGCCTTCCTGGAAGGACGCTCTTCCTCAGGGTCTGGCAGGCCTGTGTTGGCAGAGCCGACCTCTATCTTCTGGATTCCAATGATCCATTGAACAATCCCTGGGACAGAGCCATAACTGCCAGCCTGTATTCTCCACAGAAGGAGAGGAGGCTGATTCAGGAGCTTGTACTTGGCATCGGAGGGTGGCAGGTTTTAGAGGAGCTGGGCATAGATGTGGATGTCTGCCACATGAATGAAGGTCATGCCGCCTTCGTGGTTCTGGCCAGGGCTATGAGCTTCATGGAGAAGAATGGAACATCTTTTCAAGTGGCTCTCTGGGCTACTAGAGCCGGCAACGTCTTCACCACCCACACTCCTGTGGCTGCCGGCTTTGACAGCTTTGATCAGTCTCTTATGAGGCAGTACGCACAGAGGCTTGCAGATAGCTTGAAAATTTCCATTGACGATCTCCATCTGCTCGGCCAGTCGCTTGGCTTTGGTGATGGTGGGTTTGAGGGCGTGCCGCTTGTCATGGCCAACCTGGCCATCAGGGGAAGCTGCTTTGTAAACGGCGTAAGCCGGCTCCACGGCCGGGTCAGCCGCGGCATCTTCCAGAGCCTCTATCCAAGGTGGCCCAGAGATGAGGTCCCAGTCGGCCATATAACCAATGGAGTCCATATCCCAACCTGGGACTCTGAGCCTGCATTCTGCCTGTGGTCAAAGGCCTGCGGAGAAGATTACTGGAAAGAGGCCTCTATAGATCGCCTGGAAGCCGTATCAAATCTGAGCGACCCAGAGCTCTGGACCTTCAGAGAAGAGTCCAGAAGATCCCTGATAGAGTATGTTCGACGCCGACTGGTGTGTCAGCTCAAAGAGCATAACGAGCCCCAGGAGATCATTGACCGGGCTTATCATATTCTGGACCCAAAGGCGCTGACAATAGGCTTTGCCAGGCGTTTTGCAGCCTATAAGCGCCCAACTCTGATGCTCCATGATATTGAAAGGCTGTCCAGGATTCTTCTCAGCTCAAAAAATCCCGTTCAGATAATTGTGGCAGGCAAGGCCCATCCTGAAGACTTAGAGGGCAAGCGGATGGTCCAGGAGATGGCCAGGTTTGCCTCCAGGCCGGAGCTCTTTGGAAGGGTGGTCTTTCTTGAGGATTACGACATAGCCCTGGCCCAGAAGCTGGAGTCTGGAATCGATGTCTGGATCAATAACCCTAGAAGGCCAATGGAGGCCTGCGGCACAAGCGGCATGAAGGTGCTGGTAAACGGCGGGCTGAACCTCTCTGAGCTGGACGGGTGGTGGGATGAGGCCTACACTCCAGATGTCGGCTGGGCGCTTGGAGATGGGCAGGAACATGACGGCCCAGGGTGGGATGCCTGCGAGGCTGATCAGATGTATGGCCTGATCGAAGGTGAGATCGTTCCAGAGTTCTATGACCGGGATTCAAACGGCCTGCCGGAAAGGTGGATCTCCAGGGTCAGGGCGAGCATGACTAGGCTTACTCCCGAGTTCAGCAGCTTTAGAATGATGAAAGAGTATGTAGAGAAGGCCTATATCCCTGCATCAGAGGCTTACCACAGGCGCACCAAGAATGGTGCAAGGATTGCCTCTGAGCTTGTAAGCTGGCACGAAAAGCTGGCCCGGGGCTGGAGCAGCATGAGATTTGGCGAAATGCGGGTTGAGAGAGATGGGGAGAGCTGGACATTCCAGGTTCATGTGCAAATGGGAGAGATAGATCCTGAGATGGTCAGAGTGGAGCTCTATGCCGACGCCCTGGGCGATGAGGGCCCCACAAGAGTTGCCATGATCAATGCTGGAACCAGACCAGGCGCTGTAAACGACCATATCTTCACTGCCAGGGTCTGCTCAGACAGGCCTTCAAATCATTACACACCCAGGATAGTTCCCTACCATCCTGAGTCATTCGTTCCTATTGAGGATGTGCATATCCTCTGGCTGAAATAGATAGACTGTAGCTGGCTATTGGATTCATGGTCGCAGCCCGGCAATTGCCCTCCTGGAAATCTCCCTTTTTCACTGGCCTGGCTGCAGGATCCCGATTGGAATAGTTTCGCGTCGCTTGGCCAGAGTTCAAATGTCTGCAGGCCTTTTCGTGCCCGGATGACTCAATTAAAAGCGTGCGGCTGGAAAGACCGGGCCAGGACTGCCTGCCCTGTCCTTATTGATAACCTGACCTCTGATGAGGTGGATGCCATCTGGGGGGAGATCAGCATGATAAACTGGAGCCGAAGGGACGAAGAGGAGCAGATGGTCAGGCAGCAGCCGGTTCCTGCCAAGCGGACATCCAGGCCAAGGAGGGCGCCCAGGTCTCGGTAAAAGCTTTCGCTTTCCTCTCGCAGATCTCAGATCAAGTATGCTCCAGCATGGCCGCTCATGTGAAGATTGCTGATGGAGATATCAGTTGAAGAATCTGCACTATTCCCTGAGCGGGTCTGAGAAGAATAGCTGATAAAAGGGTAAAATCGCTGTATGATATATAAAGATATGACAATCTGAGAAGGCTTGATTGAAAAATGCAGCCCAGATGTCGAGGAAAGATTTTTCAAAAAGATATTCCAATGGCATACAACATATCCGAGCTCATCTATGAAAGCTCTATCAAAGAGGTTTCAAATGTCATCCGCAGAAGACTCCTCGGCCCATTCCGATTATTCACCTGGATTGGAGCGCTTGCTTGCCCGTGCAAGCCTGATCAACCGATTCTACGAGAAGGATTTTGACATCACATTCTCTTCCATCCTGCTGGCATTTCTGGCAAATGATGACCCCGTATCGCGCTGGTTCCAGGGATATATCAGAAAGGCCGGAGTCGATATGCAGGGCATGATAGAAGAGCACAGTTTAAGCCAGAAGATGCTGGATGATATATCTGCACTCAACCTTTCTGAAGATCTGCTTCATGCAAGGCACAGGTATACCACCTCCGCAAAGAAGTATCTCCATACTGCAGGCCAATTCTGCGAAGATATTGCCGGGGGCGATAAGGCCTATAAATTGGGTGTGCATCACCTGATGGCGGTTTATATATACCAGCCTTGGGTCCATGATAAAGACTTAAAAAGACTGGGGTTTGAAAGGGCCAGCTGGTCGAGTGACTTCCTGGAGCAGATGCGGCAGATCTGCCCTGGAGAGCTTGATTTCTGGAGGGAGGAGCACCTCAAAGCATTCAATGCTGAGCCTAGTGTGCAAGTGCAATGATGCTTGTAGCTCTGGATACGATATACTGAATATGCAAAAAAAACTAATAATGAGGCCGTTTTGGCAGGTTTCGGCGGGAAATCATCCTCAATGCTGCAGGCGGTCACTATTGGCCTGAGAGCAATTTGTGTGGGTGGTTATATTTTTTGCATTCTACAAGTCTTCTGGCCTGCAGAA
>DATMZB010000501.1:0-2539 GCA_035560655.1 Methanotrichaceae archaeon
GCTGGAGGCACCATGCTTGACCGGCCGCTGCTGTACGGCCTTACGGCCTTCATCCCGGCCTCTCTGGCAGGAGCAGTGATCGGGCGGGAGATGGTGAACAAAATGCCCCAGGAGAAATTTAGAGTGGCAATCTCTGCCTTCATACTTCTTCTGGGAGCAAAGCTTGCCATCTTTCCTTAGACCATCCTGTGGACGGGGCTGAAGCTCGTGCTGGGCAGAAAGCATCGCCTATCCGGGTTATGCCGACCCAACTCTTTAATTAGTTGCAGGATCATCTCACATGGGGATTATAATGAAGAAGTCGCATATCGCAATCATTGGGTTCATTCTGCTTCTGGCTTCTATTCAGGGAGCCTTTTGTGCTCCTCAGACTGCTGGAAGTGATGGGAGTGCTGCTGAGATCACAGTCATGGGGGAGGGCACTGTCAGTGTGCCTGCCGATACTGTGACAGTTTCTATCGGAGTTGAGACAAATAATGCAAACTCCACCCTTGCCAGGACTGAGAACGATCTGAAGCTGAACCAGACCATAAAGGCGCTGGCGGGTGTAGGTGTGAGCCAAAGCGATGTCCTGCCCGGGCTGTCCAGCAGCGCTTCAAGCGCCCAGTCCTCAGTCAGGATCTGCAACACAGTCAACAACACCACAGTCTGCAAGGAGAGCACATCCTCGGACTCGAACATGATAGGAAACTCGGTGCTCGTACGCGCAGATGCGTCTGATCCGTCCAGGATAAGCAGCATTCTGGAAACTGCCCGCGCCTCAGGCGCCATGGCCTCAGTGGTGGGTTACGGCCTGAATAATGAAGCACCTGTCATGGCCCAGGCGCGCAAGGTCGCAGTCGAGAACGCCCGCACCAGCGCAGAGGAGATGGCAGCGGCTGCTGGGGTAAAGCTCGGCAAGGTCCTGGACATATCCGATTATCCCGGCAGCGAGGTGGGCCCGGCCCGGTATGGAGCGGCTGCTGCATCTTCAAAGTCGGGGATGGTGGATGTCACAGCTTATGTGACAGTGACATACGAGATATCTCAGTAGATTTATTTTCCTATTTTTTTTTCTCGCTGCCACTTCTGCCAGTCGCACGATCATGCCATAACCCTTATGACCATAGGGATGAACTATTTATGGGGAATTGTCATGAACAGATTAATATTGATGCTTTCGGGGTTAGTAGTTCTGGCCTCTGTCCTGCCGGCCTATGCTGCTGCAGACAGCAATGTCAATGTGTCCACTCTGGTGGTTCAGGGAGAGGGCAAGGTAAATGTCGTGCCCGACACCGCAGTCATAGTCCTGGGCGTTGAGACCAGAAACGCCAAGGCTGAGGTGGCCGCGGCCCAGAACGCAGAGATGATGAACCAGACCATTCAGGCTCTTTTGGCTGCAGGGATCAAAGAAGAGAACATACAGACCAGCCACTACAGCCTGACCACCCAGACTGAGGATCAGAGCGAGCCACTCAGCTCCAGTACAATCCGGACGAGAAATGCCACGCCTCAGTTCATAGCCACCAACCAGGTCTCGGCCAGGATGAACGCCACAGATGACGTGGGCAAGGTGCTGGATGCGGCCATAACAGCCGGCTCAAACAGCATACAGAGCATCAGCTTCGAGCTCAACAACTCACAGCCGTCCATGGATGCAGCCCTCAGGATGGCAGTCTCTGATGCCCAGAGGAAGGCAGAGGTCTTATCATCGGCTGCCGGAGTCAGGCTTGGCAAGATAATGGATATCTCAGGAGCATACAGCTACACTTCACAATCCGGCGGTGCCATGTACTCTCTGGCGGCCGCGGCTCCAACGCCGGTCCAGGCAGGCCAGCTGCAGGTAACATCAAGCGTGTCCATGACCTATCAGATATCTCAGTAGGTCTTTGCCTCCTTTTTTCGAGAGCACAGCCCTGAGCTTTAGCTGTATGTTCTAAGCAGGCTTTTGCAGCAGATGTGCTGTTGCCTTAGCAGTACATATGCTCTGGGTGCTCGGCCTGCTCTGATGCTGGTTTTGGGTCGTCGCCGAAGGCCTCGCTGAACTTCCATACTACATAGAGCTCGCACTTGAAGTTCTCCCTGATGACTTCCATGAGCTTATTCTTATTGAGGCCGTCGTAGTGGATCTCTCTTGAGAACTGGATGCTCTGGAGGTTATCGATGCTCGGCTCCATCTGGAAGTTGGACTCTCTGAAGAGGAGGGCGTATCTCATATCCCATAGAAACCTGTCTCTCTCCTTCTTTTGCATCTCCTGCAGGGCCTTCTCGTGAACTTCTGCCAGCTTTATCCTGCTCACAACAACTATCATGTCGTCGCGGTTGTTGGGCTGGATTATGTTTATGTGTCTTCCCGACCCGGCCGGATACTCTGCTGCCAGGTGGAAGTGCAGCTTTTCATCGTAGACCTTATCTTTGTATAGCCCGTCTTCTGAGAGCCAGTTCATTATCTTCCTGCTCATCTCGTCCACTTCTCTTGGTGCCATGCGATCCTCCTACTAGGGCCTCTAGTCCTATCTGCCATGTGATGCCATATCTCGCTACTTAATAAGTGTATCCT
>DATMZB010000502.1:0-4951 GCA_035560655.1 Methanotrichaceae archaeon
TGCAGAAGTTTATGTCTTATGTAAAAAATATGTGGTGAGCGAATGAAGATAGGAATAATAGGATCTGGACATATGGGCAGCGCTCTGGGCAGAATATGGGGCAGAAACGGCCATGATATAATGTTCAGCTCGCGCCATCCATCCGAGCTGGAGGGACTGGCCAAGTCTATAGGCAGCAATGCCGGATATGGAACTCCTCAAGAGGCGGCTCGCTTTGGAGATGTGATCCTCCTGGCAGTTCCCTGGGGCCAGGCCGGAGACGTCCTGAGCTCCATAGTTCCTCTGGATGGAAAGATTCTGATAGACATCACAAACCCCCTCAAGAAGGACCTAAGCGGCCTGGAGCTGGGACAAAACACCTCTGCTGCAGAGGAGGTGGCCAGAAGAGCCCTTGGAGCGTCTGTTGTGAAGGCCTTCAACACGACCTTTGCTGATGTGATGCGCTCAAGCTCTAGAATGTTTGGAGGCTCCAAAGCCACCGGGTTTTATTGCGGCGATGACCGGGCTGCCAAGGCTGCGGTCTCCAAGCTGATAGATGAGACCGGCCTTGAGCCTGTGGACTGCGGACCTCTCCACAGCGCCAGGTACCTAGAGCCGGTGACCGGCCTGCTCCTGGAGCTGGCAGCCAAAGAGGGCATGGGCACCAACATGGCCATAGCCCTGCTCAGGCGCTGAAGCATGGATTGGGAGGATAATACTGGCGAAGAAAATGGGGATGGCATAGGAGATGGCGATAGAGGTCTTTGGGCCTATAGGTCGGAGGACGAGCCGTGCAAGTTGATATGAGGGGCAGGACGGTCCTGGTGACAGGGTCCACGGATGGGATCGGCAAAGAGACCGCCCTGGTCCTGGCCAGGATGGGGGCCAATGTGCTTATACATGGCAGAGATGAAGAGAAGGGCCGGAAGGTGATGGAAGAGATACGCCATAAATCAGGAAATGGCCAGATAGAGCTGTATATTGCAGACCTCTCATCACAGAGGCAGGTTCGAAAGCTGGCAAAAGAGGTCCTGGGGAGTCACGACCGGCTGCATGTGCTCATAAACAACGCAGGAGTCTATATGCCACAGCGAAGGCTGACAGAGGACGGGATAGAGACGACCCTGGCAGTCAACTTCCTGGCCCCATTCCTCCTGACAGGCCTCCTGCAGGACCTCCTAAAGAGGAGCGCACCCTCACGCATAATCAACGTCAGCTCTGTAGCCCATATGAGCGCCAGAGTGGACTTGACTGATCTCCAGGGGGAGAGATATTATGATGGCTACAATGCCTATGCCCTTTCAAAGCTGGCCCTCATTCTATTCACATACAGTCTGGCAGAAAAGCTCAGAGGAACAGGCGTGACCGTCAACTGCCTCCACCCGGGAGTCATAAACACAAAGCTTCTGAGGGCGGGATTTGGTCCAGGAGGGGCAGGCGTTGAGGAAGGGGCCAGGACCCCTGTTTATCTGGCTAGCTCTCCTGACGTGGAGAATGTGACTGGAAAGTACTTCAAAGATCGCCGGATTGCCCAGTCTTCGCCCCTGACAATGGATGAAGGCCTGCAGGAAAGGTTCTGGAAGCTCGGTGAAAAGCTCACCGGGCAGTCATTGGGTGCAGGGCGCTGATTGGACTTCCCGGTGGAGATACTGGGGGAATGAAATTTAAAAAAATTATTCCCAGTATTTGCGGGCCTCTGCACTGTCCTTCATCTCCACGGTCTCGGCTGCAATCCCTGCGCTGCTATGATCGATGTTCAGGTACAGCTTTTGCCCCTTAGTCCAGTTGAGGAATCCCAGGTAAGCGGTATCGTTTGATTTCAGGGTGATGTTGCTGGCTCCGAAGAACTGCTCTCCATAGTCATCGATGCGGTGCATCAGCAGCTCGAACTGGTCCTCTTCCTGGTTGCCCACCGGGTTTAGGATGAACTTGCCCTGATCCATATCCAGCTCTACGCTGAACTTTCCCTCAGGCCCGATCTTGGCTCCCCTGGCCATAAACTCGTAGCTCGCCAGCTCGGCGTCCTTGCCTATGATCAGATCAGGAGAGTCGGTGTAGTTGGTCCTGTAGGTCAGCCTGTAATTTTCTCTTCCAACCGTAGCCACATCTATGTAGTCCTGCTCGCCCGGATCGAGCAGCAGGCCTTCAACCACCAGATCATAGCCTGGACCGATCATGGTCACGTACTCTTCATCCTGGCCCGGGCCGCCCAGCCACGTGCCATCGACCATGATGCTGAAGTTCAGACTCGCGGGTATATAGTAAACCGGCTCGATGTGTCTCTTCTGGGACTTTGCACCGACATCCAATGAATACTCTATATCAGCTCCAGGGATCTCATTGACGAACTTTCTGGCTTCCGCTCTGCCTATTCGCCGGCCAAGTGCGTCTGTGATCAGAAGCGAGGCGTTTCCATCCAGAGATATCTCAAGATATCTGACCGCAGGCTCCTTTTCGGCTGTATTTTTTTCAGCTTCATGCATTTTTTGATCGTCTTTTGCACTTGAACTGGACTCGTTTATGAGGTCTTCATCAGATTCATCGCAGAAATAGCATTCTTGTTTGCCCAAGCTGGGTGAGATTGGTGAGAGCACCAGATTGTGGATGGTGGCGTTGCCGGAGTATGTATCTGTAGGCTCATCTGGATCTGTTGAGGCATTGTATGACCATGTATTGTATTCGCCGTCCACATCTACATATCTGGTCTCCCCGGGCCAGTTATTATCGTAAACCATGATTCTGAACTGGTCGTCCCCAGTATCCTCTACGCCAAAGGGGGTGATTGCATGGCCGCCATTCCAGTCAGGCCTGTAAACGCCAAGTGTCCACCATTCAGAAGCGTTCATCCCTTCTTTAAGAGATCTGGTCAGGTTATCCAGAACGGCTTTGGGAGAGGCATCTACATCTTTGTTCGTGGTCGCAGGTGTCGCTGCCCAGTAAGCAATCTCATGCTGCAACGGCTTATTGTCTTCTATCGAGAGCTCATATACCTCGTCAGCTCCAAACTCTGTGGGGCTGATCTTGCCGTAGTACATGAGGGTGCTCAGCATCGCCATCCCCTGACAGTGGCCTGAAGGCTCATTATTCTTATCCATCCATCGCCTGGCTGGAGGTGTGAGAATGCATTCGCCGCCTGTCTTGCAGGCACAAACCTTATCGCCGAACATGCGCTGCAGCTCTGCAGGTGTCAGACCATCAGAGCCGTATTGCACGCTTCGACCGTAGTTCTCGAAACTGAACCCATCTATCTTTGGGGAGAATCCGTTGGTCACTCTGCTATAGATCTGATCGGATGTATCATTCTCATCTGACGCATCACTCTCCTCATATGCTTCCTTCTCATTGGGAGCCAGCTCTGATGATGCTGTTGAACCTCCATCGTCCGTATCACGGGAATCAAGGTAACTCGGATAGAGCCAATCAGCCTTGGCAGTATCAGCAGTCATAATCCCGCAGACTGCGACTGATGCCAGTAATCCCGAAACGCAAAAGAGCATCAAAATGTATCTCTTCAAGCTCTCACCATCTAATTCATTTCGCATCATCGGATTAAGATGGATTAATCTTTCCACCCATGATCCAGTGCTATTTCTGGCAAGACTTTAAGTCATTGCCCTCTTTCTAGCTGGCAAAGATTTGCGGGAGGGATTTAAATGAATCGGAGATTAGTACCGCTATTGGTGTCAGGATTCTTAGCCATTATGTTTATGGCGACTGCGACTTTGGAGATATGCTCTGGATCTGATGATGGTTCAGATGAGCTCAGCGTCTCTCCTCTTTACGATTACAGATATAATCAGGCTGCGGAAGATCTGGGGATCTTGAGCTCAGGGGCATCTGAGAGCAAGGTAAGCCTGGGCAGCATACCTACATCGAGCCTGAAACCTGAAGATTCGCGTGCTGGCGAGCGCCCGATCACTCGACAAGGCGGTGTAAAGACCAGCCAGAGCTCCTGCAGCGGGGGAAATGCCTGCGAGAGCGCCTATGCACGCGGCAGTACCTGGGCAGATTCCTGCGGCGGCTCTTGCAGTGCTACTTGTGGCACCACCTGTGCAGAATCCTGTGGAGGCACCTGCAGTTCTACCTGTGCCAACACCTGCAGCGTCACCTGTGCAAATTCCTGCGCTGGCACTTGCAGTGCTACTTGCAGCAACACTTGTGGCACCACTTGCGTGGCTTCATGTGCTGGCACTTGCAGCCATACCTGTAGCAGCACCTGTGGCACCACTTGTGCAGCCTCGTGTGGTGGTACCTGCAGCGCTTTCTGTGGCAGCACCTACAGCATCACCTGTGCAGCTTCATGCGGCGGAACTTGCGGTGCTACTTGCAGCAGCACTTGTGGTGCAACTTGTGAGGCTTCATGCGGCGGAACCTGCAGTCTCAGTACCTGCGCCAATACCTGCGCTCTGACCTGTGCCTCCACTTGCAGCCAGTTGTGCATACCGATATCTTCCCCCGCAGCACCTGCGAAAAGCGCTCATTTGGCCAACTTCACGACCAGGGCTCCCCCTCAAGCACAGCAGAATTCTCTAATCTCATATGAAGTTGCATCTCGCCAGCCTGTATCCGTCTATTACAGCGGAGCGAGCATGCCATGGTCCAGCTTCAATCAGCAGTTCCAAGGAAACTATCTCCTGGCCTGGATCGAGATGCCCAATAACGTCTGGGACATAAATGCAGCGGCTCCACAGGGCACCTGGGTCAGGGAGCTCATCTACGTTCCAGAGAGCGGAAATCTAACCCTGAATAGGTCTTCTGGCGGCAGCACGATCAATAGAGACTACGGCTATACCATGCCTGGCTACAGGTATGTATGGTTCTATGTGGACAAGAAAGGAACTCATGTCAGCGTCTTCACACTGGGAGGACTGCAGAGCAGCGAGGTAACAATCTCCGCTTACTAGGATCGAGAGGGCCTTTTCACCAGAACTGCGTGAGCTGTTGCTCATGCAGCTTTCTGTGCAGTCTTTTT
>DATMZB010000503.1:0-3501 GCA_035560655.1 Methanotrichaceae archaeon
GGATATGAACACTGAGCCATAGGGCGCCTTTTGGAATTTGGCCTTATGCTATTTCCTGTGTGCGACATTCAACTGAAAGTCATGGCTGTTAGGTTGGAGAAATGTGAGAATGATGCCATCATATTTTTCCCTAGATCTGGCATATAAGTATGAGTGTTCCCCGCAGACGCGCTTTAGGGGGTACGGCCTTGAGAGGCCCAGTAGTTAGTGCCTCGCCCAAAAAGTCATACTTGTCTTTCTCTGTTTAGTGCTCTTTGTTTAGCGCTCTTTATTTAGAGCTCTTTGCTTTAGTGACCATTATCTAGCACAACGATGCTGAAATAATGCCACGGATGCAACAGGATGAACCCTCTTGCATGAAAGGGAGATCGTGGTCGTATTTTCAGCATGGATGCGCTAGGCGGTCAGCCAGGCATGTGTAAAAAGCCCAATCTCTACCTGGTTGCTGATCTTCTCCAGCTCGGCATTCATTTCTATATAGCCCTGCATGTAGGGGCTATCGATTAGAGATTTGCCTATCATGTGGTTGAATTGGATCATTCCCAATACTGTGGTTCTGGACTTGGCTACAGATTCAGAGCTGTCTTTCTTAATTCCTTGGTCAATTACAAACATCTTTAACCTCGTACCCAGGGCTCGGTTTTCCTCTTAAGGCCGCGGGATAAATGGGCATACACCACTTATATTTCGTCTTTTGCCGATTCTGTCTACGACATTCAACTGATATAAAGATTGTGATTTTTTCCGCTAGCTTTCTATGATAGCATCTATTAGTTGACCAGTTGGTTAAAGGCTGTCCCTGGAGGTTTTGACTGATGGTGAATGGAATATGGGTCTGCCTCTTGCTAATCCAGCCCTGGTCGTGATCATGGCCTTTCTAGATGAGGATCGAGAATATCTTTAGGGAGGTTTTGGCGAGACGATAGCGCTAATATAGTATCGCATATGTGAGTGGAATTGTGGCAGCACCTCTGGAGAAGGTTGGTCATGTAGGTAGGAAAAAATCTGGATCATTGATCATGTTCCTTCTTCTCGTACTGGTAATTGCCGCAATGCTTGCTGCTGATGGGTACGAGGACAATGTGATCCCACAGCCTCTCCAATTCGATCAGAGCTGGTTTTGGGGTTCTGTAGGAAATCTCTCTTCGGCGATTCAAATTGCGGCAGCGGTTATTGCGATTGTTATTGTGATTCTGGGAATGAAAAAATACGGAGCGCTGAAATACCTCATACATATCTTCACGCCTGAGCCTCCTGTCCGCCTTGAGGCAGAAAAGAGATCAGAACCACTAAAGCCAGAAGCCAGTCCGGATCGAATTAGAAATTTCCCTTATGCCCGTAACCTGAGCTTCACAGGCCGCGAGTCCTTGCTGAGAAATCTTCGCACTGCTTTGACCACTGGCAGGAATGTTGTCCTGACCCAGGCGGTTACAGGCCTTGGCGGCATGGGCAAAACTCAGCTCGCTCTTGAATATGCCTACCGGCATGAAGGCGATTACAGAGTGATATGGTGGGTGAGATCAGAGGAGCCTGCAACCCTGGTTGCAGATTATGCTAGGCTGGCTCCTAAGCTAGGACTGCTGGGATATGACCCCGCCCATCTGGAGAATTCTGCAGGAATTGTCCGCCAATGGCTTGAAAACAACCCAGGCTGGCTGCTGATCTTTGATAACTCCCAGAATCCAGAAGTCCTGGAGAAGTACCTGCCCAAGACTGGGTCTGGCCACGTCATAATCACATCCAAGAACCCAAACTGGGAGACTATGGCCAAGCCTTTGGAGGTTCTGGAGTTCACTCGTGATGAATCCATTGAGTTCCTGCTTAAGAGGACGGGGCAAAACGATAAGAAAGCTGCTGAGGCACTAGCCAATGCCCTGGGAGACCTCCCGCTGGCATTGGAGCAGGCAGGAGCCTATATCAGGGAGACACCAGGAGAGTCTTTGGTCGGATACCTGGAGATCTTCAAGAAACGTAGAGTGGGGATTTTGAAGCTTGGAAAGCCTCGTAACTATCCTGATACTATCGCCACTACCTGGAATATATCCATAGAAGCTGCAAGGAGAGAGGCGCATGCAAGCCTGGATCTACTGAACCTGTTATCCTTCATGGCGCCGGACCAGATACCGAAATCATTGCTGATTGATGGCTCAGAGCATTTGTCCGAACCTCTGGCATCGGCTGTGAAGGATAAGGTGGAGCTGGATAAATCGCTGGCATCTTTGAGGCGTTACTCGTTGATCAGTTTCTCTGGGGACCTTCTCTCCGTCCACAGGTTGGTGCAGGCCGTGACCCGGGACAGGCTCTCCAGAGATGATCAAAAGAAGTGGGCTGAGGCCGCAGTGAAGATTGTAGATAAGGCCTTTCCTTACGACTCTGATAATGTTAGTACCTGGGATGTTTGCTCAGCTCTGATGCCACATGCCATGGCTTCAATAGGCTATGCAGAAGAGATGGGGGCTGCTGTCTCAAGTCGTCTTCTAAGTCAGGTTGGGCTATATCTCTCGGAACGCGCAGAGTTCCACGCGGCAAAATCATCTATTAAGAGGGCGCTCAAGATCGATGAGAATGCATACGGCCCCGACCACCCTAACGTAGCCAGATATGTTAACAACATTGGCACAGTCCTGAAAGACCTGGGCGACTTTGAGGGTGCCAGGAAATGCTTCAAGAGAGCGCTTAAGATCGATGAGAAAGCATACGGTCTCGACCATCCCAACGTGGCCAGAGATGTCAACAACCTTGGATTGGTCCTGCAAGCCCAGGGCGACTTGAATGGAGGCAGGAAATGCTTCGAGAGGGCACTTAAGATCGACGAGAAAGCATACGACCCCGACCATCCCATCGTGGCCAGAGCTGTCAACAACCTTGGATTGGTCCTGCAAGACCTAGGCGACCTAGAAGGAGCCAGGAAATGCTTTGAGAGGGCTTTGAGGATCGACGAGAAAGCATACGGCCCCGATCATCCTACTGTGGCCACAGACGTCAACAACTTAGGCTCGGTCTTGCAAGACCTGGGCGAATTGGATGATGCCAGGAAATTCTATAAGAGGGCGCTCAAGATCGATGAGAAAGTATACGGCCTCGACCATCCCATTGTGGCCAGAGATGTCAATAACCTTGGCTCGGTTCTGCAAGCCATGGGAGATTTGGGGGAAGCCAGGAAATGTCTCGAGAGGGCGCTCAAGGTATTTCGAGATCGACTTGGCGAGGACCATCCAAACACGAAGCTTGTACGAAGAAATCTGGGGTTGCTTAAGTAACGGTAAGCACATATTATATCACTTGGCGTGACAACGGGCATGCTATCGTCTCCATCAAACAGCTCCTGGCCAGCACTTGCCTAGCGATGTAGATGTTCCCCGCGGACGCGGGGTCAGGGGGGCCGTCGGCCTGAGACACCCAGTAGTTAGTGGCGCCCCAGAAAGTTGTACTGGTCTTTCTTTGTTTAGTGCTCTTTGCTAGCACGACGACGCTGAAATAGCACCACGGATGCAACAGGAT
>DATMZB010000504.1:0-5012 GCA_035560655.1 Methanotrichaceae archaeon
GCGGTATTCATGTCAAATGATACAATATATTGACCTGCAGTCACCATCTCCTGCTTCGCAGATGCTGTAGATGCCAAAAGCAAGAGCAAAGCCAATGCCAAAGTGATCTTCAAACTAGAGCCTCCATTGCCTTCATTAAAATTATTAGCGAGTATTAAATAGCTATCGGTTGAAGAATCTTTTGCTGCTCTTGCGCCCATTAAGAGCAAGGATATCTCAAGCATATTGGCCGGACGATGCTGATGTGCTTACATCCACGCAGACCTTCATCATCTTAGAAGCCGCAGTGCGACCTAGGTGCCGCTGTTGGAGATAGGTCCCATATCGTCGCATATTTTCCCGGACCTGGCATGCCTGGTGTATCTGGCCTCTCCCCTCTGTATGCAGTAGCCAGACAACAGCGATAAGGGAACTCCCACAACAACCAGGCACAGGCCATAAGCAGGATGAGGAATGCCGACCGCAGCCAGGGCCAATGCCATCAGCTTCAAGAGTGCCGTATGGAACAGGTAGGTAGAGTAGGCTCCATATCCTATTCCAGACAGTATTCCAAACACCAGACCCCGCATGGCCAGAAGCTGCACAGCCCTATAGCTCAAAACACAGAACGAAAACATCAGGACCAGGACATTGGAGTAGTAGGCCAGCACATATCCTGTGCTCCCCATGGACAGGATCTGGTCATCTGGAAATACAATGCCAAAGCTCTGGATAAATAAAGAGAGGGTGACTGCAAAGCCGATGATTCCTGCTGCCATGATCCACCTGCGCCTGAAGATGCCGGCCTCAGCAGCCAGAACACCCAGGATGAATATGCAGCTGAAGGTCAAAACTCTGGAGGATAAGATATTGAAGGCAGCCCTGCATGCCAGCAGCAGTGCCGTTACAGCGATGGACCGCAGAAGTAGATCTCTAGAGCTCTTGTGGGACATGCCAAGCAAGATATAGATCACATAGCACAGCAATATGGCTCCTATGAACCAGTAGTCTGTGCCAAAGCCGAACCGTGGCTGAAGTATATAGGCCAGGTTCAAGAGATAGACCAGATAGTCCACAGAGAAATATTTGACCAGGAGAGAGGGCCCCATCTCGAAGTATCTGATGATTATCCAGACCGCTGAGGCCAGGAGGAAGAGGGGATACACCCTTATCAGCCTCCGCTTGAAGAAGATCAGGGCATCACGGCTGCAGTTTAATTGAGGAGCATTGGTGTGGATGGCATACCCCGATACAAAGAAGAAAAGGCTCAGTCCCAGCACTGCCAGGAGCGGCGCCAGTCTGCTCAGGGACTCTGATTCTATGAAATATGGAAGATGGGAGACCACTACTAAGAAGATGCCAATAGCCCTAAGCACCTCTATCTCAGGCAGCCATATCCTTGGCAGATCCTCACCTTAAGGATAAGAGGATAATGGCATAATATAAGTTTAACTTGGCCCGGGTGAGGATTGCCTGAGCGGTCCTTCTCGCATATAGTATTTCATCCAATATTTCATCCAGAAGCAGCTCTAGCCAGGCAGAGACCTCCTCTGGCACAGGCTTGCCTCAACCCGGCAATGCATCAAGATGCCTGGATATCATCTATAGCGCCTGTCTGTAGCCGCTTGTCTATAGCTGCTTATTGTCTACCCCAGTTAGAAGACCGCCAAGTTTCAGCTGCACCCCTCGGCTTCAGGATAAATGCAGCCGTTTTCAACATCGTCCAGCCAGGCCTGCCAGCCGCCGCATAGAAGGCCCCTGCCAGGAATAGGGATTCGCGGATGACGCAGCGGCTTTACAGGCAGTGCCGGCCTAACCGGCTCAACCCACAATTTATCGCTTTCTTCCTTAGCCATAAGGTACACCTAAGAGAATTTAGCGGTGATAGTATTTAAGGTATTTGAAATTTTTATAAGGTGTCATCCCTCAGTATAAGGGCCATCAGACCTGGGTGCGTCTACCAACATCTCCAATACCCAGTCCCAGTCATGGTCATAGATATGAGCCGAGGCGCTCAGAGTGGATATGGTCCCGGGCTTTGCCCCCACGCGAGATGAGACGTACTCCAGCACTCTGGCGAGGCCGTAAAGGTTTGCCGGATAGGCTCCTGCGAAGTCGTGAGACCGGAAGAGGGCTATCAGGTTCAACCTTCCATCGCGGAGCTTGAAGTCATCCACTATCATGCAGGGCACCTCCTCCTTGGCTGTATCTATGGGCGGTATCCAGGTGACAGCAGTGGCGCGCCTGGTGGAGGGAGCCGCCTTCAGCCTGGAGATGACCTGATCTAATTGGTCTATGGAGGATTCCATCCCTGGAGCTCTCCAGCTTCGAAGTCTTTCCCCATAAGTGTACTCGAATCCCGGATTGGAGCCGCTGAGGAGCTGGGCTGCATACTCCTCCAGGCGCTCCTGGTTCCAGGAGTACTCATCAGGGATCATGTCGTGGTAAGGGTCCTCCACAACCACCTGAAGGGCCATGAGCTCCTTGATCCTGGTGCCCCTCTGGTCTGTGATCTCCTGGCCCTGCCTCCAGATCAGGTTTAGGCCGCGGTGCCAGGCGTCAGAGATGGTGCAGGCACGGATGAACCTGCCAACCCTCAAAGTCCTCATGTTCAGGCCTGCTTCGTCTCAAGCTCTGCCAGGGCCTCTGCAGGAAGCGATTTGACGAGGTCTATCTTCTTGACACAGCGAGTTTTTATGCCATACTTCTTGGCTATGGGCTTCAAGTCCTTGATATCATATTTAGCGGCAATCTCCTCAGCATCCATGGAGGTATGTATCCAAAAATAATACTTAAGCATTCTCAGACTGCGGCCAGGCTCAAGCGAGCCGGTAAGAAGATCAGACTGTGAACTCAAGCGTCCCATACTGGAGCCTCACCGATAGGAAGCCGCTGTGAAGCAGGAAGGCCAGAACGATAAGCGTAAGCACAGCTATTATCAAGACCAGCAGGATCACAAAAGCCAGCTGCAGACCTGGTGTCTTTCCAGCCTCTATTATGAAGTCCCAAATCGTTCTTCCCACTACCATCCTACAATCCTGTCAGGACTATACCTGACATCCCCTGGATGTCACTCACTGGTGATAAAGAATGGGCAAGTGGGCAGGGCGAAAGTAATGCGCGGACCAGGCATGACAGATCAGGCCCGGCTATATATGTGAAGAACGAGAAGAACAGAACACCGTCGGAATAGAGGCAGGGATGCACATCCAGAGCTGCAGATGAAAATGAGGTCGAGAGATGGGTGATTTCGAATGGGCCATCACCACTGCCTTCAACTCCTACTTTGAGGCAAAAGGCATTGAGGCCATAGCCTACAGGCTCAAGCAGTCCAGGTTCGCGCCCCAGGTCATCGACATCCTGGTGGATTCTCGCTACCCGGAGTACTACCTGGCCATAGAGTGCAAGAGCGTAGATGCTAGAAAGGCCAAGGCCCTGTATTTCAAGCAGCACTTCAACTCTGCAGGAGGAACGCACCAGCTCATCAGAGAGCACGAGTTCATCTCCCGCTCAGGCCGGACAGGCATCCTGGCAGTTGAACTCCGCCGCGGCCCTGGAAAGCCGCGCTCAGCACACCTCGTGCCCTGGAATGTGGTGATGCAGCCCTTCCTCTCCGGAGAGGTGTGCCTGACTGTGCACGAGCTTGAGAGCTATCCGGCCCTTCCCAGGAAGGGTGGAGCCTACCAGGTTACCGATAATGAGATCGCTCAGGTCTTCACCTATATCCCGCCCGATTCAGGCCCGGCTGATTTGAGCATCGAGGACCTGGATTATTCTGATCTGGAGCTCGATTCAGCCTAGGGACAAGAGCACTCAGATGCTCAGCAAAAATAGCAAGGCAAATTTCAATGATACATGAAAAAGGACTGGAATGACGGACCCCGAAGAGACTTATAAATCGCTCCTCTCTGTAGAAGACATAGGCCAGTATGAGATAGTCGAGGCCATCGAATATCTCAGATCCCTGATAGATACCTCATCATATCTGCACAAGACAGAGGGACTGGAGAGGGCCATAAAGTTCTCAGGCCGGGCCTTCAGATGGGACCTGACACAGGACCAATCCATAATGCTGCATTACCAAGTAGCCACTGCCTGGAGAAGCCTCAAGACACTTCGCAGGAAGGATGAGGTGCGGTCCTGGGAGAGCCAGAAAGATGAGATTGAGAACGAGATCCTCCACCTGCGCGCTGCCCTGAAGAGGTGCGGCTCTGGCGAGGCCGCCAGTGAGATGAGGCCCCGAATCCTTGACGACCTCGGAAACGCCCTGGGCTATATCGGCCGCTTCGTCGAGGCCGTTGAATGCTGGAATGATATGCTGGAGCTCGACCCCTCCAACCCCCCGGCACGCGGCAACAGGGGCATCGGTCTGGCAGGCTACTCGCGTGCGCTGTACGACCAAGGTCGTGATGCCGCTTGCGGGGCCGTATCTCCTAAAGAAGCGCTTTTGAGGGCTGCATACTCTGATATAAAAGCCGCCCTGCTCTCTGATCTGGATGATGAGGATGCCAGAGGAAGATTTCAAGAGTACAAGGTATGGCTGGAATCAGTTCTATCTCCAGAATGGCTGAGATCTGAGGCTACGAAATCTGGAGCACTCAATTCAGAAATGCTGGGGCCGGAAGCATTGCCTGAGAGCATTGAAGCAAACAACCCATCTCTGGGCAGCTCAGATGAGGAGCAAAGCTACCGCAAATGGTGCCTGGATAACCGTCTGTTCCTGAATCCATTGAACGATCTTGGGCCAGTTATCACGGCCGCAGAGGACAGCCTGGCACCTCCAGAGATGATGGCCGGGACCAGAGGCGGACCAGGGTATATAGAGTGCCTAAACGAACTGAAGCAGGAGTTCGCCTCTGCCAGGTACATATATTACATGGGCATAAGCTCCGGCAGGCCCCATTTTTCAGATAGGGGAGTCATCCTCTTCAATACCCCTGACTATCCGGCATACTCTCTGGCCATTGAAGATGTAAAGATGGCATTTAGAATCTTTTATTCGATATTTGATAAAATAGCCTGCCTCCTGGACG
>DATMZB010000505.1:0-3426 GCA_035560655.1 Methanotrichaceae archaeon
CGCCTGCCAGTACCTCAATTATGCGCCTTCTCCTGGCATTGGCCAAAACATTATTCATTGAGACTGGCAGAGCCTGGAGGTTCTCAGTCCTGCCTTCGACTGGCATTGCCAGCGCGCCTCCGGCGCCGCTACGGCCTGGACCAGCCTCAACAGATCTCAATATCAATCCGAAGTTCAATAAATAGGCCAGGCCTGAAGCGATGGGATCTACAATGGATGTTAACTTCGAGATCATCTCTATCACTGCCAATATTTTATGCAATAATTTAGCCAGAACTACTCTACGCTGGCATTGAAATCTCTGGCAATGTCCAGATCATGGCTGGCTATATCTGCGTTCTCAATTATTGAAGCCTAATCTATTAAAATTATTCGTACCAGTGATCAGCACTTTAATTAGGGGGTGACTCTCTGCAGGTATATATAAAAATCAGCTCTGGGCTGTATAGCCGAGCTTCTTGACGGCAGAAGGCCTGATGCCCAAGCTTATAGATGGCTGATATGCCTGCCGGGTATAGAGCCTGGAATCAAAGCCCATGAGCTGAAGAGCGTACCAGATCAGGGATGCCCTCATCACGTCCCCTGAATAGATCACAACTGGCCTATGCCTGTCGAACCTGCCAAATGTCTCGTTCAGGCTTTCGCTGCCCATCAGCCTGCCGCCGTCTGTGATCCTGGATGGATCTATGAATGTCGATCCAGGCACTTTATTCATGCTGAAATCCTCCAGCGTTCCGGCATACACCACCTGAGCCGTGCCTTCCTCGATCATGGCATGGCCGGCCAGAAGGTCCTGCCTGATCTCGGGTATGAAGTCTGCCTCAGGAAGGCTTTCACGGCTGGATTCTACAGGCAGGCCGGCTGCGGCGTAGTCATCAAGGCTTCCGTCCAGCAGCCTGGCATCATCATGCCCCAGGTACCTCAGCACCCACAGCACAAAGGTAGCATCTCCAGAGGCCGGTGAGTCGCAATAAACAACCACCGGCTCATCTCTTGATATTCCGGCATGGCCAAGGATTGAGGCCATCTCCTGCGCTGATCTCAGGCTGCCGCTGTCATTGAGGAAGCTCTTTGCAGGCAGATGGATTGCACCCTTGATATGGGAGCGGTCGTAGCTGCTGCCGCTTGATGCGTCCAGGACCACATCAGAGCTTGAGATGGATAAAAGGGGCTTTAGCATGCGGCCGTTGACGAACTGGTCGGATCTGTAGTCGGGAGATGTCAGAAGATCTGCAGCGCCGGCGCTTTCATTCTCATTGGATCTGGCTTCATCGCCGGTGAGCACTGCAAAGCTGCCTGCGGTCATTCCAGGCCTGACATCAGGCATTGACATGCCCGGCACTTCGTCACTGTTCAGGAATGCGCTTGGGTCCCAGTCAGATTCCTCTCTGCAGCCTGTGCTCACGCTGCAGCCGGCATGGACGCCCTGCACCAGGACCAGGAGGATGGATAGGGATAGCAGGACCTGTGCCACCCTGCAGTTCCTCAGTCTTGAGGGATAGTTCCTGCCTGTATCTCCATTGTTGACTCAGATTCCTCCTGCACTTGCTGCTAGGCATCCTCAGCCAAGGCGCTTATATGTTCCAGATTTCAGGGTGGATGTGGCGATTGTCTTTGATTTGGAGCCGGTCCTGGTTATGTTGCTCCCGGTCTGAACTGCGCTTTCTGCGGCACCATGGGCCTGCCAGTCGTTCCATGTATAGAGCCTGGAATCATAGCCTATGAGAGAAAGCGCATACCAGACCAGTGAGGCTGTAACGCCGTCATCTGAGTACACTATCACCGGGCTGCCCTTGCTCAGACCTGCAAACGTGCTGTTCAGGTAGCTGCTGCTTGCTATCTTGCCCTTATCCAGCACATCGGAGGGGTCTATGAAAGAGGCTCCTGGAATTCTCCCAAGCCCGTAGTCCTGGAAGTCTCTGGCATCCACTATCTGGGCCGATCCGCCGCTGGCCACATCAAAGCTGGCCAAGAGCTCTGGCCTGACCTCTGGAACGTAATTGGCCTCTCCCCTGCTGCTCTGGCCTGACTCTACGGGCAGGCCTGCTGCAGAGTAATCATCAAAGCTTCCATCAAGCAGCCTCACATTGCTCTGTCCCAGGTATTCAAGTGCCCATATGGCGAAGGTGGAGGCTCCTGACTCAAGGGAATCGCTATATACAACCACAGAATCCTCCCTGGATATACCCGCCTGGCCAAGAATTGCAGCCATCTCCTGTGCCGGCTTCAGTGTGCCGTTGTCATTAAAGAAGCTCCTGGAGGGAACATATGCCGCGCCCTGGATATGGGACTCGAAGTAGCTGTTGTCATTGGATACATCCATAACCACATCTGAGCTCGACAGGTCTGCGATCTGCCTGAGCAGGCCGCTTTGTAGAGATGGATCAACTCTGTATGCAGGCTGAACTAACTCAGACCTGGTGCTGTTGTTCGCACCTGTGTTAGTTCCCGGGCCATAGGGCACTGTGATATCTGAGTTCAAAAATGCCGTCGGGTCCCAGTTCTCAGTCGCCTTTCCGCAAGAAGAGCATGCTGCATTTGCGCCGCCTATTAGAATAAAAACCAGAACGAGAGCAGCCCCTGCCCGCTGCAGATTCAAGCATCTATTATCAAGCGTATTTCCCACCTCTCAATATATTTAATATTAGGCCTAACATCAAGCCATAAGAAGGCCGACCTGGTTCAGGATCTCTATTACTGCGCCGTCAGATAGCCTGTACTTTGACCACTTTCCATCCTTGCGCTCCTTTATAAGTCCAGCGTCCTTGAGTATGGAGAGATGGTGGGAGGTGGATGACTGGGGCCGGCCTAGAGCCACCATCATCTCAAAGGCACATATCTCCCCCTCCTGGAGAAGCATGAGCATCTTTAGCCTGCAGGGGTCGGACATGGCCCTGAATATCCTGGCCCGTGCATCTGCCTCCTGATCGCCCATCTCATTTACCGCAGAGGTTAGCTTCCTGATCCTGGCCCTGGTCCTCTCATCGCCACCCAAATGCCTGATGAGCCTCTCAGATGCGTCCTCCTCTCTTCCCTCAGCGCCGCATTTCAAAATAAACAGCCCTCCATATGCAGTTGAGTTGCAGGCCCTTGAGAGTCGTACTTTAAATCCCATTGTCCCTCAGAGCCATTACTGGTGATATATTCCTGAGACTAACCTTCTATATCGGCCGGCTGATCTGCCTGCGCAAGCAATGGCTACCTGCATATCAGTGAACATATCCACAGGCATTGATATAAAAGAGTTTTGAAGCTCTATTAAATTTTGGAGCTGCATGACATACCGCAGCCTTGATAATCTTTATAAAATCTCTGATAATTCCATGCATTATGGCTGGATCGGCAATGAAACCCGATTTAATCAAACCCAAAATCATGAAAACTTGCGGCGGAGATTTTTAAACGCAAAGCGTACCACCCCTGCTC
>DATMZB010000506.1:0-3504 GCA_035560655.1 Methanotrichaceae archaeon
GTGGTGCAGGTAGTGCAAGCGGCTCTGCCACAGGCGCTGTCACAACCCCACCAAGTGCTTCCATTCCCCCAAGTGCGGCTAGAATCCCCGGAGCTGCAGAGCGCATAGCTAACGCGCAGGCATTAATAAATGGTTCAACGGACCCAACTGGAGCAGGGAATATAGCTAATGTAACTGTAGGCAATGCGACTATGCTCAATGCGACCTTGCCCAATACAAACAATACATCTAATTCGACTATGGCTAACACAACCATCTCGAACTCAGGAGGCGCAAGGAGCGTATAACTGCATATCAGAGGAAAGCACCAAAACTTGAGAAAATGCCTGCTTGAAGATGCGGATTAGGGGTTCAGGTCAAGCAATCAGCCTTCAGGAGATCATAATCCTGGGGGCTGGTAGCTTCCCATGACATTTCCAGTGCAATTATATCTGGCTGCAAAGATCACACAAATTTTCGTGCCCTTGGGGATATATCATGATCCGGAGCCTTGATAAAAGGTCGCCGGCATACAGGATCATTTATCACCAAGGCTAATTCTTTGTTGTATAATTTGAGACTTGGCTGATATTCGAGAGTCCTCTTAGATCTTGCTGGCAAAGTCATACCACATCTTTATATGCGTCAAATGTCGATCATACTTGGATCATAGATCGACGAATCATGAGTTCATCACTGCCAACCATTGGGATAACAGAATAAAGATGTGAGAAGAATGCCATACTACCATATAATGCACGGCCTCCCTTTCATGGGGCTCTGGTCCATTGCAGTCTGGATCATCTTTGCGGCAATAGCCTACCTGGTTTATAAGGACGCTGAGAAGAGGTCCATGAACGGGCTTCTCTGGGGACTGCCGGTCCTAGTGCCCTGGATAGGCATCATCTTCCTGGCATTGTACCTGGTCCTCAGGGAGGAAAGGCGCCACAGCCATACAACCGAGGAGACGACTCCGGCAAGTACAACCCCAGAGGCGATCCTGGATGAGAGATATGCCAGGGGAGAGATAACCAGAGAGCAGTATATGCAGATGAAAGAGGATCTCAAATCTGGAAGCTGAGACGTTCCAAAGGAAACGATGACGGCGGCCGGCTCAGGCCGCCTACATCTCCTTCTCAAGCTTCCTTATGGTATCTCTGATCTGAATTGCCCTCTCGAACTCAAGCCTCTCTGCAGCTTCTTTCATCTCAGCCTCAAGTCCGACTATGACATTTGGGATATCGGACTTTGGAATGTGCCTGGTATCGGTGATATCCACGACCTTTTCCCGGATGGGTTTTCTAATGGTCTTGGGGACAATTCCGTGCTCCAGGTTATAGGCTGTCTGAAGCTCGCGCCACCTCTCAGTCTTCTGGACGGCCTTCTTAATGGAATCTGTCATGCGATCTGCATATAGGACCACCCTGGAGTTCACATTCCTGGCAGCCCTGCCTATGGTCTGTATCAGGGACCTGGCATCTCTTAAAAAGCCCTCTTTATCTGCGTCCAGTATCCCTATGAAGCTGACCTCAGGAATATCAAGGCCCTCCCTGAGAAGGTTGATCCCGACAAGAACATCGAACTTGCCAAGGCGCAGCTCTCTTATGATCTCAGTCCTCTCAATTGTCTGGATATCAGAATGCAGGTATCGGGCTTTGATCCCGTTTTGGGCCAGGTAATCTGTCAGCTCCTCAGCCAGCTTCTTGGTGAGGGTGGTCACAAGGGCCCGGTCTCCCCTCTCTATAACCTTGCCTATCTCCTTCATGACGTCTCTGACCTGTCCTTCTATGGGACGTATTTCCACAATCGGATCCACAAGGCCTGTAGGCCTGATGACCTGCTCTACCACCTGTGCAGACCTCTCAAGCTCATAGTCCCCGGGGGTTGCTGATACGAAGATGACCTTCTTCATATAGCCCTCAAACTCCTCATATCTCAGAGGACGGTTGTCATAGGCGCTGGGCAGGCGGAAGCCGTAGTCGATCAGGCTCTTCTTCCTGGACCTGTCTCCATTGTGCATCCCGTGGATCTGGGGGAGGGTCTGGTGGCTCTCATCTATTACCAGCAGAAAATCGTCAGGGAAAAAGTCCAGGAGGCAGTAGGGCTTCTCCCCGGCCTTCCGGCCATCAAAGTGGCGGGAGTAGTTCTCTATGCCCTTGCAGCTACCCGTCTCCTCTATCATCTCCATGTCGTGCAGAGTGCGCTGCTTGAGACGGTAGGATTCGATCATTCCAAGCTCTGGAAGCCTGCCTTCGAGCTCTTTTAATATGGACTGGATGGCACCCTTCTGCTCTTCTTCAGGTATCACATAGTGCCTGGCAGGGTAGACATAGAAGTAGTTCATCTCCTCTTTTCTCTGCCCGCTCTGCTTGTCTATCTCTGAGATGCGGTCTATCTCATCTCCAAACAGCTCTATCCTGATTATGTTGTCGAAGTATCCCGGGATCAGGTCTATGGTGTCGCCTTTCACCCTGAAGCGGCCCGGCATCAGCTCCAGATCGTTTCTCTGATAAAGGATATCGACCAGCCTTCCAAGGATCTCTTTTCTGGTGACCCTGTCCCCGACCTTAAGCTCAAAGCCCATTCCCTCGAAGTTCTCGGGGTTGCCCAGGCTGTATATGCAGGAGACTGAGGCCACCACTATTACGTCGCTGCGGGACATCAGGGATGCGGTTGCAGCCAGCCTCATCTGCTCGATCTTTGGGTTGATTGCCGAGTCCTTCTCTATATACTGGTCCTTTGATGGAATGTAGGACTCGGGCTGGTAACAGTCATAATAGGATACAAAGTATTCTACCCTGTTCTCGGGAAAGAACTCCTTGAACTCGTTATAGAGCTGGGCTGCAAGGGTCTTGTTATGGGCTATGACCAGTGTCGGCTTCTGGACCTGGTTGATCACATTTGCGATGGTATAGGTCTTTCCAGAGCCGGTGACTCCCAGAAGGGTCTGGATCTGCTGCCCTCCCTCCAGGCCAGAAACGAGCTTCTGGATGGCCTCTGGCTGGGACCCTTTGGGATCGAAGTCTGATTTGAGCTTGAACTGCAGTTCTGTTGGTATTGACGGAGATCTGTTGGAGGATGCCATGATGCGGCTTACATTCGATCAGGAAGAGAAATAACTTCCTGCTAGGTGGATGTGATATCTGAAGATCAAGATTCCATCTCACAGCCTGTGGCAGTCCACCAAATATCTATAGAATAATCAGTTGTCAGGAACCCTGCTTTAGGCCTTGGCATATCTTCTTATCCTTGTCTGGAGGAATGGTAAGGGCTATATGCCTGAATATCTTTCCATCTTTTAAGTATAGCGCATCCCTGGCAGCGACTACGCCGGTGTTTTCTGATTTGATGCTCATGGTAAACAGGATCACATCATCGGACTCGAAATAGGCCTCCTCGGTCATTGCCAGAATCTTTCCAGATCTCTTCATCAGGTCTCCTGCAAAGAACTGCCTTATGGCATCCTTGCCCTTCAGAACGAAATTAAAGGCCACGAGTTCGGCATCATCATGGTATTCGCTCTGT
>DATMZB010000507.1:0-4688 GCA_035560655.1 Methanotrichaceae archaeon
AATGCCAGGACAATTTTCTAGGCTGGCACTAACAAACGGACGTCTGGGTGCGACTGCCCCCCTGACCCCCTCTGGGGGGAACATTCCCAGATCAAGGCCAGAGCTAGGACAAGAGAATGATGATATCAGATTCACTTATACTCGATATCCTTGAAGTACAATAGGTCCTGCTATCTTTCCCTCGAACAGCTCTCGCACAGCGCTTGCCTATGATCATAAATGTCCCCCGTGGCCACGGGGTCAGGGGGGCCATCGGCCTGAGACACCCAGGTGGTTAATGCCTGGCCCAAAAGTCATGGCGGTCCTTCTTCGATTCATGCTCTTGGTCTGAAGCCTAGAGTACACCCAGGTAGTTAATGCCTGGCCCAAAAGTCATTGCGATCCTTCTTCGATTCGTGCTCTTGGTCTGAAGCCTGAGATGCCCAGGTAGTTAGTGCCTGGTCTAGAAAGTTATTGTTGTTATTCTCCAGCGAGGGCTCTCAATCTGAATCGCAGTGATCATCATCTGCGGCCGCGCTTTGGGGCAGTCGGCGCCAGAGTCCCGGTTGTCGGCGCCCGGCCCAGAAAGCCGCAATGCCATCTCCCTGTCCAGTTCTCAGCCGATCTTCATAGCAGGAGCGGCATCAGCTCAAGTTGATGAGGTTTAAAGAATATCCTGCCAGGACCACGATATTGACCACTGATATGGTTGACTGCAGTATCATCAGCCCCTTAGCGCGCCCTGACAGGGGAAGTGTATCTGCAGGCCCGAATGTGAATGTTGTTGTGAAGGCCAGGAAAAGGTAATCCATGTACCTTGGGATCCAGTCCTCATACCCGGGAATGCTGTTCGCCCTCTGGGGAAAGAGGAAATCCCAGGACTCGTGCCTGCCCTGGCCGTCTTTTTTTATGCTTGGGTGATCTATGATCCAGTACCATAGTGAGAAGATGAGCAGGTTGATCAGGATGACAAGAGTCGTATCCTGTATCAGGAGGTTGCCCTCCGCTGCTGTGACTGCACGTAGATGGAGCACAAGAAGCACTGTGCTGGCAAATAGCTCGGTTGTCAATAGAGCATTGCTGAGGATCATGGACCCGCGGAGCAGGACACTTCTATCCAGGAGCCAGAAGAGGACTGCCGGAACAAAGACCGCCAGCTTTACCGCGCTCCAGATCTGGTTCAGCATAAGCTCGCTGAAGAATGCGTTGTAAGGAAAGAGCAGCCTGCCTATGGAGACATTGCTCGATAGCAGGTCTTGCAGCAACAGGACTGACAGGACTGTTAATACTGCCCAGAGGCGCACATTATAGCCCAATCTGTGAGACATTGAACTTAGGCTGCTGCATGAACTGCCATTAGCTCAGACATTATAATCCATTTCTCTGCCGGATCTGCCCGGATCATGAGCTCACGCCTGGCAGGCTGAATAGGCATTCTTTCGACTGCTCTGAAGACCATGAGAATATTATCACTCTCCAGCTCATCAGGTTATCGCCTGTAGATGGCTGCATCCGGGGATATCCTGGTGATCAGTAAGGGATAAGAAGATCATTCAAGACTGGACTAAAAATTTAAGATGGATGAGGTGAGCTAATGATTATGGCCTCTTCTAAAGATTACTTACCAAGATCTGTATTGAGAAAGCCCAGAATGCCAGTAGCTCAAGCAAGGGCGACAGCACTGATCTGTGCTCTTGTGCCTTTGATCATCATCTCGTCGATCATCATCTCAACGATCCCGGCATGCACAGCCCAGGATGTCATCATCCACAGGGACCTGGTCATTGACCTGGGCTCAGGCCTGAAGACCGATGCAGAGGTGACAGTGCCTGTGGAGGGCAACGGGACATTTCCAGGAATCCTCCTGATCCAGGGAAGCGGCGCAACTGACATGAATGAGTACCTGCCGCCGCTTGTTACCGGGTCTGACATGCCTTCCAGGCCCTTTCTCCAGATCGCCGAGTACCTCTCATCCAGAGGCTTTGTGGTCCTGAGGTACAACAAACGGGGCGTAGGGCTTAACGGCACCATACTGAACGCAAGCATACTCAACAATGCCACATTCGAGGACCTCAAAGGCGATGCAGAAAAGGCCCTGGCGGTCCTGGAGGACCAGCCTGAGGTTGACAGGAGCGATATAGCCATACTCGGCCACAGCGAGGGAACCGCCATCGCCGCCAGGATCGCCTTAGAAGATAGGGATGTCAAGAAGATAGTGCTCATGTCAGCGTTCGCAGGCAACCTGAAAGATATACTGTACTTCCAGCTTGTGAACAGGACCCTCGACTTTGCAGAATATGACCTGGATTTGGATCACAACGGCCAGCTATCCATTGGTGAGGTGGCCTCAACCATGGGCCGGGCCGGGGAGTCTATAGCGCCCCTCCAGGCCGCAGAGATGATAGAGAAAAATAATACCACAGGCATGTACCAGTGGTATCCGGAGATCAGCGAGAACAGGATCGGCAATATCAGCATACAGGGCGACTTAAAGCCGCTTATAATCGAGAAGTTTGAGGTGCTCGTCACAAGCGAAACTGTGCCGGGCTACAGGTGGCTGAGGTCTTACTTCGCCCTGAATAATACCCTGGATGTCATTGGCAACGTCTCTGCAAGCATTCTCATCCTAAACGGAGAGAACGATTCTCAGGTCCCTGTCAGAAACGCCCTGATCCTGGAGCAGAGGCTTATGGCGATGAAGCATCCGGATCACACGCTGATAACCTATCCTGGCCTCGGGCATACCTTCTATCCCGCACAGGATTGGATTCAGCCCCTGGGACCTGTGAATGAGAATGTGCTCTCGGACGCTCACTCCTGGCTCACAAGCCCGTCCAGGAAGGTGAGGTACCTGATCTCCTGATGCCCAGCCTGTGAACCTGATTCATGAAGCCAGTCTAAACCTGATTCATGAGGCAAGCCTGAACCTGATTCATGAGGCCAGTCTAAACCTGCTTCACGAGGCTCAGCCTGAACCTGCTGCATGAGGCCAGCCTAAACCTGGTTCATGAGGCCCAACCTGAACCTGATTTATGATGCACAGTCTGAATCGGGGTTCAGACCCCGGCCAGCACCCGGCCTGGAGGCCCCCAACTGCCGTACTTTTTTGTCGTCTCTTTTGGGCAGGACATAGCAGGCCGACATATCCAGCTTTTTTGGCGATGCAAAAAGGGGCATGTATAGCCCTCATCACCCCCTTGTCGCCCCCAATTGCATCTAGCCTTATGGAGATGCAGCCAGCATGATGTAAAGGGACGTAGTTACCCTAGTGATGCATAATATAATTTCATAGAGATCCTAATATAGCATCTCGCAGAAACTGTGACCTTATATTTTGTCCTTATTATTTTTTCGTTGCACCTTATTACGGACAAGAACAGTCGATCTGTTATCCAAACTAAGGAGGAGTCTGTGAATGGAAGAACATATGAAAATTCTGATATTGCTGGCCTGCTTAAGCCTGGTTGCGCCAGCTCTATGTGTTAGTATTCAGGGAGGATCGAACAATGTGGTATCCTCGCCAAATGCAGTTGTATCTGGCGGCAGTTTCGTAACCACAGATGTGAACACTCCAACTGAGATCGGCTTCACTGCAGGAATTAGAGCTCATGCTGAAATCCCTGAAGGCTCAGATGGATTTGCATACTCGCACTGGAGCGGTGCAAACAACACATCCATGAGCCTCGATGCCTCCAATGGGAATGCATATTCCCTGATGGTTGGATATGGAGGCACGGTCAATGCCGATGTGACCAAGAACTCGCTCATGGGAGTGGCTGTGAGCGATGCAGAGATCAGCGCACATGCACACGCCAATGCAGCTACAAACCAGATCGATGGCAGTGCCAATATCAATGCATCCACCTCAAATACCGGATTGGGCCAGACTCAGGCATTGGCCGCGGGCAATGCCAGCTATGATGTGAGGCAGACCTCAAATGCCACGGACGCTCCAGGCAACGAGGTCTTTGGAGGAGTAAGCGGAACGATCGACCTCCACACAGTCAACCTGGATAATGGTGTATCATATAACTCAAGCGGCGTATTTGAAGGACTGCCTCAGGGCAGCGTCTCTGGCAGTGCCTACATCAGATCCATGTCCGAGGCAAACAGCTTCATGAGCAGATCCAATGCCACGATGTCCATAGACAACCTTGGAGCCATGAGGCTCGGCGGAGATGGCGTTAGCCACATCGGAGGAACGGCCATGGGCAATGCAACTGCATGGACCTCAAACGGCGGCACCGCCTCAAACGCTACAGGCTCGAACACGACAGGAACCGGCATTGGAAATAAGAGCTCCCTTGCAATGGTCAGAGGAGCACTCGGCAGCATGGCCAATGCATATGCACCAGGCGACATAGCCACTGCATCCAGCAGGCTGCGCTCTGATGCCACCAGCTCCAAGGGCAGCGGCCCCGGCAACGCTACGAACGCCACTCTGGTTGGCAGCTTCATCAACGCAACCAGTACCGCCAACACATCCGTGTCCGTATTCAGGACAAACGCCAGCTTCCCGGCCACATCGGCCTCAGCAGAGTCGATGATCTCCAACGGCTCAGTCAATGCCACATCTACGAACAGCACCAGCACTGCCAGCTCAGGGAATGGCACATCAGCCGGAACGGAAGATGGCAGCGCAAAGAGGATCGATATGCGATCTGCCATCAGCGCCAAGAATGCCTGGACAGGAAACAACAGCATATCAT
>DATMZB010000508.1:0-2785 GCA_035560655.1 Methanotrichaceae archaeon
TCCTTAATCCTTTTTAGGTATTTTCCTATTTCATTTATTTCCTTTTTCTACCCCATTTTGAAAACGGATTTGGCCCGATTTGGCTCAATTTGAAAATGAGATATGCTTTGTCCGCAACATTTATAGGCTCATAATCAATGAATATAATCGTCCGTAACAGGAGCTTGTGATCGGAGAGCTGTTCCAGAAAATGGCGCTCTGATCCTCTATATCTCCTGGTTCTCTGCAGAGGATGGGCATGCAATAATCTGAGCTGTAATTGTTAGGAGCACGAACATGGCAGGAGTACAGAAATCAGATGCGATGCTTCAGCATGAGAAGTGGATCTCATGGGTGACAGAGCACAACCCAAAGTCGTTACCAGGAACAGATAAGCCAGTGAATATGATGCCAGAGACGCCCATACTCATTATGGCATTCGCCGTAATTGCAATCATTGCATCAATAGCGCTGAGCCTTCATATATGAGGAGGTGAAAGGTACAATATCGACCATAGCGAGCCTATCCCCTGATAAAATCTCGAGGTAGGCAAAGGATAGATCATCTCCTTTTTTAAGGCAGCTATAGCAACTCTCATCTCGTTCCAGATGCCTGACTGGCCCGTGTCCCGGATAGATCGTCTCAGCATTCAAGGCTTGTATTCTCTGCCAGGCAAGCTCGACCTGTTGCCTTGAATCCTCTGCCCATGCAGAGCCAGGCAGGTCGCCCGTAAAAGCTATCCCCTCATCAAGTATCAAGCTAATGCTATCATCTGAATGCCCCGGCGTATGGATGATCTCACCCTCAATTCCCAGATTCAGCAAAAACTCCCTGCTTTCTTTGAATTTGAGGCTGAAATTATCATCGAGAGCAATCTCAATGAACGGACTGCCTGGTTTCATATATCTGCACAGCTCTGGAATAAAGGGAAGCTGATCTTCTAAGACAACGAGCCGGATGCCTTTCAACTTGATCTCCTGTGCCAGGCCGGCATGGTCCGGATGGTAATGCGCTATGAGCAAATTCTTGATATCCTTCAGCGAGACGCGTCTTCTTTTAAGGATATTGAGCAATTTGGGCAATGTGCCAGGCCATCCCACATCGATCATGAGCCGGGCGGCATTCCGGCCGATCAGGTAGTAGTTCGTTGAGCTATATCCGACATTTAGTATGTTCGTCTTATGCTGGCGGGCAATATCAATAGTTGCCACAGTTTTCTCCCTTTTTCAGCAGCATAGCCAGGCTCTATTGCCTGGCGATGATCTTGTCATACTCGAGCTGATCTGCGGGCACCGGCCTCTTCTCCTCGCCTGGATAGCCAAAAGAGATCATAGATTCCACCTTAAAGCTCTCTGGCAGGTCCAGCCTCTCTTTTACATAGTCCTCTGCAGACTGGCCCCCATCATGTGCTCTATTCCGTATCTGGATTCAGCAGGACCCCAGTCCCAGGCTCTGGCCTGTGAGCTGAAGGATTATAGATGCAATTGAGCAATCTTCTATCCAGACATCAGACTCGCTCCCCTCAGCGCAGACCACCACTCCTAAACGGGCGCCCTTAAGGAAGCTGGAGCCGCTCTGCTTGGCCCTGGATAGCTCTTCCAGCTTTGATCTATCTGTGATGAATATGAACCGCCAGGGGTTGATGCCGCGAGAAGATGGCGATCGCAAAGCGGCCTCTTTCAGCTTCTTTATAATATCTGACTCAATATCCCTGTCCTCATAGGCTCTTATGCTGCGCCTCTTTTGCAGTAACTCAAGCATGGTGCTCCTCCCAGATCATGCGTATTTTGGCATATTCTTTTTGAAAAACAGGCATATCCTCCTGATATTATCAGCCAATTTCAGGATTAATAGGTTGTGCCATAGATAGGTTTAGCTAAAGATGTGATAGGCCGTTGATAGGCGAGACCGTTTATAGGTTAGGCTACAGGCGCCCTACCTCATCTGCAGTGCATCGATATGCTCTCTGCCATATCGCTTGAGGTACATTGACCCCAGGTTCACATAGTGCCGATAAGTGAGAGCCAGCCTCTCTTTCTGGATAGAAAGTCAGCTCCTTCACCTGCCTGGCTGGAACGCCTGCCCAGAGAGTCCCGGGCGCAACGCTTGTCCCTTCCAGTACCAGGGCTCCTGCAGCTATCAGTGCCCCCTGTCCTATCACGCAGCGGCTCAGCACCGTCGCTCCTATGCCTATCATGGCATCGTCTTCCACGACTGAGGCATGGACTATTGCCCTATGGCCCAGCGTCACTCTGCTTTTGATTATGCAGGGAACCTCGGGTTCGGTATGCAGTATAGACCCATCCTGGACGTTGGTCTCCTCTCCAACTTCAATAAATGCCCCATCTCCTCTCAGGATGCAGCCATACCAGACTGAGCTTTTTGCCTTGAGCCTCACTCGTCCCAATACAACAGCCCCAGGACTGACCCAGGCAGTGCCATCTATGACCGGCCTGCACCACAGTGCATCCCAGTCCATCTCCTCATCAGGATAACTTACTGCGGGCGGACTGGGAGCTGCATCTGATATCCTGGGCCACCTGTCTTGAGTCTCTGAGTCCCTCATGATTGCCACAGAGAAATATCTTCGGCGGATCTTAAGGATATCTTCTATCTTTGAGCATCTGGGCTTGTTTGATTAATCGACTGTCTGCTTTCTTTTCCCCATGCAGACGCTGCTATTCGTTCCTGTATGGACCTCTCCTTAAAGCGGTTCACAAAATCAATAGGATAGTATCTGTTTAGGTAGTTCTTCCTGGCCTTAAGCCTTCTTGCGCCTTTGGGGCAGGTTGAAACGCAGATTCC
>DATMZB010000509.1:0-3792 GCA_035560655.1 Methanotrichaceae archaeon
GCAATGGAGCTCTCGGTGCCGGTCATTGTCAACAACAGGAACAAGGAGGTCATCAAGACCTTCGTCAAGCGCGGGCCCGACAGGCATCCCGGAGTCAACTACGTCACCAGGGCAGACGGGCGCAGGGTCAAGGTCACTGACAAGAACTGCGAAGAGGTGGCAGAGCAGATAGACACCGGCTGGAAGATTGATAGGCAGCTCACGGATGGAGATATAGTCCTCTTCAACCGGCAGCCTTCGCTTCACAGGATGTCCATCATGTCTCATAAGGTAAAGGTCATGCCTTACAAGACGTTCAGGCTCAACCCCGCAGTATGTCCTCCATACAACGCCGATTTCGACGGCGATGAGATGAACCTGCACGTGCCCCAGACCGAGGAGGCCAGGGCCGAGGCAGAGATCCTCATGCGCGTCCAGGAGAATATTTTATCACCAAGGTTTGGCGGGCCTATCATCGGCGGCATACACGACTACGTCACGGGCTCGTTCCTGCTCACGCACGGGTATAAGCCAATATCCAGGCGCGATGTGATGGAGCTCTTGAAGAAGTTCGACCAGCCCGACCTGCCTGAGCCTGCAGGGCATAACGATGCCGGCGAGCCGTACTGGACTGGAAAGCAGGTCTTCTCAACAGTCCTTCCAAAGGGGCTGAACCTGACTTTCAAGGCCGACTTCTGCATGAACTGCGACAGCTGCAAGTCAGAGGACTGCGAGCACGACGCATACGTCATAATAGAGGACGGAGTGCTCAAACAGGGGACCATAGATGCCGAGGCTGTGGGCGCATTCAAGGGCAAGATCACTGACAGGGTGATCAAGCAGTACAGCCCAACTGAGGCATGCAGGTTCCTGGACCAGATGACTCTCCTAGCTTTGCGCGGCATAATGTATGCCGGTTTTTCCTTCGGCATAGATGACGAGGACATACCCAGGGATGCGGCAAACCAGATAGAAGAGACCACAAGGACCGCGCGCGAGAATGTGACGAGGCTTATAGAGGCCTACAATGCAGGCGAGCTTGAGCCTCTGCCAGGACGTACCCTGGACGAGACACTGGAGATGCGCATAATGCAGACTCTGGGCAAGGCCAGGGACAGCGCAGGCTCAATAGCCGGCAGGTACCTTGGTCTGGATAACTCTGGAGTGGTGATGGCAGTCTCTGGAGCCAGGGGATCTATGCTCAACCTTACGCAGATGGCGGCCTGTGTCGGCCAGCAGTCTGTGCGTGGCGAGCGCATCAAGCGTGGCTATGCAGGCAGGACCCTGCCTCATTTCAGGCGCGGCGACCTTGGGGCTGAGGCTCACGGCTTTGTAGAGTCCAGCTATAAGAAGGGGCTCACGCCCACAGAGTTCTTCTTTCACTCGATAGGTGGGAGAGAGGGCCTGGTGGATACTGCAATCAGGACGTCTCAGAGCGGTTACCTCCAGCGTCGTTTAGTCAACGCGCTTCAGGATTTAGAGGTCAAGTACGACGGCACAGTCAGGGAGACTCGCGGCATGATAGTCCAGTTCAAGTACGGCGAGGATGGAGTAGATGCCTCGAGGCGTGACTATGCAAGCGTGGACAACGTAAAGCGAATAATCACTAGAGTGATGAATAAGGAGGCGCAATGAGCCTCAGTAAAGATGAAATCCTGGAAAGGATAACTGACCTGGACCTGCCAACGAGCATTGCGGATGCACTGCTTGCAGGTATAGAGGGCACAGGCTTGACAGATGAGCAGTTCGAAGAGATCATCTCTCAGGTGAACTCGGATTACAACCATTCCAGGGTAGAGCCCTGTGAGGCAGTGGGCGTCGTTGGCGCCCAGTCCATAGGCGAGCCAGGAACCCAGATGACCATGAGAACTTTCCACTACGCAGGAGTGGCTGAGATCAACGTTACACTGGGTCTCCCGCGGCTCATAGAGATAGTAGACGCCAGAAAGATACCAAGCACGCCCACAATGACCGTCAGGCTCAATGAGGAGTATGCTCATGACCGCGACCTGGCCAGAGAGGTAGCCTGGGCCATAGAGTCCACATCGATTCTTCACCTGGGCTCAATTGCCACAGACCTGGCAGAGATGAATGTGATCATAGAGCTGAACCCGACGGCCATGGAGCAGAGGAAGATCACCCCAGATGAGGTGGCCAACAGCCTGAGGGAGGAGACCGGCCTGTCTGTTGATCTCAAGGAGAATGTGCTTGTAATGGCCCCTGAGGAGCCCTCATACCGCGAGCTTCTGCAGCTCGTGGAGAAGATCAAGAAGGTTTCTCTAAAGGGCGTTGAAGGGATAAGGCGAGTTGTGATTCGCAAAGAAGGCGACGAGTACGTGCTTTATACCGAAGGATCGTCGCTTAGAAAGGTCATGCAGTTCGACGGAGTGGACCCCACCAGGACCAAGACAAACAACATAAATGAGATCGGTGAGGTCTTAGGCATCGAAGCTGCCAGAAATGCTATAATAAACGAGGCCACTGATACTCTGCGCGAGCAGGGCCTCGCAGTGGATGTCAGGCACATCATGCTTGTGGCTGACATCATGACCGTCGATGGAGAGGTGAAGCAGATCGGCAGGCACGGAGTGTCTGGCGAGAAGGCTTCAGTTCTCGCAAGAGCTGCCTTCGAGGTCACAGTAAACCATATACTGGATGCGGCTGTGCGCGGAGATGTGGACGACCTGCAGGGCGTCACTGAAAACGTCATAGTCGGACAGCCGATACAGCTAGGCACGGGCGGCGTGCAGCTAGTCGCAAGAAGATGAGGTAGTACAAATGATAAACGTAGATAGAGCGCTTCGAAGTTCAATCAGGACAGGAAAAGTGGTGCTTGGATCAAACAAGACAATTGAGACCGGATCAAAGGGCGAGGCAAAGCTGATCATATACTCAAGCGACTGCCCCCAGGACGTGCGCTCTTCGCTAGAGTCCATGGATGTTCCAGTCTACAGTTATCAGGGTATGGGCAAGGACCTTGGATCTGCCTGTGGAAAACCCTTCTCCGTGGCCACCCTGGCCGTAATAGAGCCAGGCGACTCGGAGATCATGGCACTGCTGCGGGAGATCCGGGGTGTCCAGAATGAGTGAGTTCAAGCTCACCACTGAGGGAATAAGATACATAGCGCTTTTTGAGAGCTTGACTGGCGGGATGGCCAGGGACTGCGTAGTGGATGCCGACAATGATAGAATTATCTTTGTAATAAAGAAGGGCGACATGGGTGCAGCCATAGGCAGGAAAGGCAGCAACATCAACCGGGTCAAGAAGTCGATAGGCAAGCAGATTGAGATTGTAGAGTACAGCGACAACGTGAACGAGTTTCTGGAGAACCTCTTCCAGCCCGCCTCCATCAAGAATGTGATGGTGGTGGACAAAAATAATAAGCGATTGGCTTATGTAGAGGTAGCAAATAAGGATAAGGGCATTGCCATAGGGCGCGACGGCCGCAACATATTAAAAGCCAAGATGCTTGCGCAGAGGCATCATGGCGTAGATGACATAATCATCCAATAAAGGCACCCGCGCCAGTGGCGTTACAAGTTATGATCAATAGGTGAAATCAATGGGAAAGGGAATTTATGCAGCCAGGAAACTGGAGCGTGATAGGAAGAGTCTGAGGTGGAGCGATCCTAAGTACATTAAGCGCGCTGGCGGGCTCAAGATCAAAGCAGACCCAATGGCTGGAGCGCCGATGGCCAGAGGAATTGTGCTCGAGAAGGTGGGCATTGAAGCCAAGCAGCCGAACTCTGCCATCAGAAAGGCGGTCAGAATCCAGCTCATCAAGAACGGACGCCAGGTCACAGCCTTCTGCC
>DATMZB010000510.1:0-5363 GCA_035560655.1 Methanotrichaceae archaeon
CAGGATCTGGCATATGCGAACTCATTGCTGCACGATGCCCTGGGTGAGGGGCCGATATACGAGGGCAATGATTCACTTGTGGTCTATGAAGTCAGGGATGTGCCAGAAGACAGCAGGACTCCAAAGTCTCTGAGGTATCTGGGCCGCGGCTGGCACAACCTGGAGATGTGGGAGAGCGTGCCTACCAGATGGATGGGAGATAATGCCAGCATCATACTTGCCTCCCAGGAGAACCGCACTGCATTATTGAGCTGTGAGGTTACCAGCATCCGCAATACGAGGACTTTGGGAGTGTCTGCCAATGGGTCCCCCTATAATTTATCTAAGATCTTGCCGGGCAATTTTACATCAGTTAATGATCTGCTGGATCTGAGAAACGGCACAAACATCATCCGGCTCCAGTCCATTGAAGGGTGTGAAAGGCCCAGCGATGATCCGGGGCTGAATAGTCCAGATAGAAGATGTCTGAGCATGGCGTTTCAAAACATCTCTATAGAGTAGATACAACTAAAATCTATCAGAGTCCATACGTCCGTTTGCAATGTACACCTGTCTTCGGCTAAGGATTGAGCATTAACTCTCAGGGCTAATCTTTATCAAGCACTGCAGCCGGAAAAAACCGAACATTCTTAGCTAAGGTGAGATTATATTGTATGTATAGCATGATGATTGAACACATCTTCTACTCATTTGCCTTAGCCATGATCTTTGGCCTGGTCTATTACCGGTTTACAGGAAGAGACTGCTGGTGGATCATTGCGGCCAGCGCCCTGGCCCCGGACCTGGATATGATAGCAAACTTCGCTCTGAGGAAGGTGGGCGTGGTTTTAATTGTCCAGGGACACCACATAGTCCATGGAGATTTTCATACTCTGATCGCACTGGCTCTCTATGCCCTGATAGTGGCCTTCTTCTTGAACCCTTTTGGAGTCAAGTTCATGGATGGACTGATCTTCGCCCTGGTTGGCTTTTCAGCCCACTTCTTTGAGGACTTTCTAGTGGAGGACCCCGCATACGATTTCCTGTATCCCCTCACAGGCAGGGTGTTCGGGTGGGGGCTGCTGCCAAATGTCCATAACTTTTATGGCATTGCAAACGTCGAGGTTCTGGCCATCGGCCTGGTCCTGGCTGCGGCATCTCTTGCAATCAGGATTATATTCAAAAGAAGGTGGCATGCCAAATCCCTGTGGCCGTAGATCTGGGGACACGGCAGGCGTTTGACAGAACGCCAGGCGTTTGGCAGAACGCGCAGCGTTCTGACATGCCCAGAAATTAAGGCCTGAGCCTCTTTATCTCCAGGTACTTGACGCCCTCGTCCGGGTAAGCGAAGACCATCTGCTTTCTCACGCTGTGGGCCAGCCTCACGGCCCTTGAGAGGACCGGCATATGGAAGACATAATCGCTTGGCACTGTGTGAACCAGGTACTCTGAGTGGGGGACCTTCTCAGGTCCCTCCACCTGCTTGTAGACCCTGAAGTGGGTGCCGAACTTAAACCCGGTCTTGACAACCAGATTTCTGTCCCTCAAGTCCTTGTAGACCTGGTACTTCAGGTCGAAGTCGCTCTCGATGGCCCGGGCTTTAGACTTGAATGCATCCAGGTCGAGGGGCGCTCCAAAGCGCTCTACCACATTTATGAGCCCTTTATCTAGCAGGTATGCAGACTCAACAAGAGAGAGCTGGAGCCTGCCTCCGACCGGCTTTCCATAGAAGCCGTGCTCGTGCAGGCGCTTTGAGGCATCCTCGTCCCAGAGAACCACCCTGTCCTCAAGGAGTGTGGCAATGCCTCCCTTCTCATCAGAGCTCATCTTGCCTGCCATAGACTTCTCCCTGGCCTCATAGAAGGTGATATCGCTTTCTTCATCCACAATGGCCAGCATCAGCTTCTTTCTCATCTGGCCTGCCACCCTCATGGGCTCAAGGATCTCTGGCATGGGCAGAGGAGTGCGCTCTGATACTACATAGACATAGAACTCGGCCGGCGTCTTGCCGGGGTGGCCGCCTCGCGGGTACACTCTGAAGTCTGGCCTGCCGGGCTGGACGTAATAGCCGCGCTCCCTCAGATCCTTGTAGACCACATATCTGAACTCAAAGCCCTTTTCCAGTGCTGAGGCCATCTGGAAGAAGGCCCTGAAGTCCAGCTCTTTGCTGTCAGAGAAGACCCTGATCCTGGACCTGTCCAGGAGGTAAGCGGCCTCGACCAGAGACATCTCCAGGCCTTTGCCGGAGGGTTTGCCGAAGTAGCCCTGATCGTACAGGTCAGATACTGCCTCATGCCCGAGCCGGACGCGATCGCCCTGGAGCTTGCCTGTCAGGATCTCCTCTGTCATGGCGGCTCAGCTGCTCAGCTTGTCTGGCCAGACGCCGTGCATGGCACTGAGGGCCTTGTCAACAGTTGAGTGAACCTTGTCTGCAGGGTAGCCTGCAGAGAGCAGGTAGGACTCGACGTGGTTTGGAACGGCTATTGACATCTGCTCGACCATTGATACCGTCTGCAGGACCGTGTAATCCCCAAGCTCAAACGGTATTATGGCATCCGAGACCAGGAGCTCGTAGATGGTTGGGGAGATTGGCCTCTCGGTTCCGGAGAGGTAGGCCTCGAGTATCTCGCTCGTCCACTCGTGCTTTCTGCCCTCGTCCTGGTAGGGAATGACCACGACCTCTCTGGTGTTGGCGAACTGCTCCACCATCTGGGCGGGCGTGACCTTGCCCTTGAAGATCATGTTGAGGAAGTTTGTGTGTGGGACTGTTGTCGGGACCTTTGATGCGCGTATTGCGAACTTGACGTCCTTGAAGACCGTGCCTGCATCAGTTCCCTGGTGGCCTGCTCCCTTGCCGAACTGGATGGCGCTTGGGGATGCCTTGACCACTGTATGGGGGTCGCCGTGCCTTCTATCGATGTTTCCAAGGATGGCCGTGAGGCCTAGAGGCTTGGCGGCCAGCGCAAGCCGTGAGAGGCCGGTTGTGTTGCAGCTGGTGCACTGGACGACCTTTGGCTTGGCGTTCATGAACTTCTGGTAGTTCTCAAGTCCAAAGAAGAATTCCCTTGAGAAATCGTCTCTTAGCTTGTCTGATACCTCGGCCTTGTTCTCTTCAAGGCCCTTGAGCAGCTCCTTCCTGTCGGCGCCGCCCATGAGTGAGACGAAGCAGCCGTGTGCGAGTGCTGCCTGGAGATATGGCAGCTCTTCATCGCCAGGAGTTCCAACCATTATGAAGTCTGAGGCATCATAGAAGTCATCGGCATTGCCTGCGATCTTGACGCCTGCCTTGGTCCACTTATCCTTGTCTGCCGCATCGCTCACATAGGCATTTACCCCACAGAGCCTGCTCATCTTTGATACCATGGACTTGGCCCTGGCGTGGGGTTTTCTGACCAGGATATTGAGCTCTCCGTCGATGCCGGCGGCCTTCTTGACCTCGCTTAGGGCCAGAATAGTTCTCTTATTCTCTGTACCATCGAAGCCTACAAATCCTGCATTTGCTTTCGTGGAAAAACCCTCCGTATGTGACGGCATTGGGCCCATATGCACCGGACCCTCGATCTGCCATGATTCTTTAAAATATTACCTAAGTTAGGAGAGATAACTGCTTCCCTCTGGCTCTGGCGAAACTGGCTCAGAGTCACTCAGAGCCTCCGCAGAGTCCACAAAGGCATGATGGACGAGCAGCCAGCTTGAATAAGGTCGCGTAAACTCTCAAGCCAGCTATCTCATCCAAGCATCATCACTCCTGATAAGGAGTCTAAGTAACTGTATTTTAACTTGATGGAGCACAGAGAGCGCAAAGGAAAGTCCCGGCATTCAGGCCCTGGGAAGAGCTGCGCCTTAATTGATGGTGAAGATCACCTGCCGAAGATCTCCATGATCCTGCGGGCGATGAGCTGTGCGCTCTCTTCGGGGGCCATCTCTGCAGAGTCCACGACTATCTCGGCATTTAAGGGCTCCTCATACGAGACATTGATGCCAGGCACAGCGGCCTTCTCAGTGGCAGCCTTCTTGTAGATGTCTTTAGGTGAAAACCTGGCCTTTCTGACAGCCTCTCTTGAGATGCACAGATCCAGGGGCGCCTTGATGTAGACCTCGGCGAATCTTGGCACAAGGGACCTTGCCAGGTCGCGGTAGCTTCTCCTGTTGGCCGTGGCGTCCACTATCACATTGATGCCCGATTCTGAGAGGAGCTTTGCCATGTATGCCAGGCTCGCGTACACTATCTCCCTCTCCTCATCTGTGTACCTGGGGTGCGGCGTTATCACCCGCCTTATCTCGTCTAGCTGGAGCGTCCTGGACTTTATGCCGTTTTCGGATAGCAGTGCCTCTGTTTTCTCCGCAATTGTGGTCTTCCCGCATCCTGGAAGGCCAGTAAACCAAACAACCCAAGCCATGGGGTGGAGTGATTCCCGGCGCGAATAAATACCCATTCCCATAAAACTTTTATATGCTATCTTCGACTTTCGCATTCAAAAGATCAAAAACTGTCGATAATTTATGCGATCGAACAAAAGATTAATATAAGGGTATTCGATATATAGGCATGCAGCAGGGCTTATGGTCTTGTGCATGTGGGTAATGCGAGGTATAAAATATGGCCGAAAAAAGAAATTTCGCGCTCCGGGATGCGCAAGGGAACGAGATAGGGGTTTTCTGTGGCAAGCAGCCGAGACAAGCTGCACTCAAGGCTGCCAACCGCGGCTTTACTGATATTAGGCTGCGAGAGAGGGGAACCAAGAAGGTACATATCTTTGAGGGGGAGAGAAAACAGGTCATCAAGCCATCCAACGCTCCAACCTGGATGCCAGAGAAGATCTGGAAGCCGAATGTTAAAAAGATCGGCATAGAGAAGCTGGAAGAGCTTTAATTCCACTCAAATATATCACAATTACGAGCAATGGCTTAGAGGCTGCAGCGCGGCCAATAGAGATGAAACATTCTTTCCAGGCCTTGCTCATATCAGCTTTCTTTTAGTTTATGTTTTCTTTTAAGCATTGAAGCAACCAAATAAATTCAAATTGATATCTGATTTGGATATATTCCATTTTGATGTGCCTTAGAAGGAAATAATGGCCATGGTGTCATCAGGAGCTGCCGTTAAAGGCGTTCACCGCATGCAGCAACCACATATTCCGTGACTTCCTCCCCGCCCCTAAAGGGTCGGGGCTTCCTATTTCATCGATGTAGCTTGCTGTAGGGGTCCCCCTACCGTAGAGGCCAAATCTCTGTAGGCACTAACCGACAGTCCGTCGGCGAGGATGTTCAAAGCAGCGTTCCTGTCTCTGCACATTACAAGCCCGCAATGTGGGCAGACATGTACTCTGACAGAGAGATCTTTAGGAACTTTAGCACTGCAGTTTGAACATCTCTGAGATGTA
>DATMZB010000511.1:0-4312 GCA_035560655.1 Methanotrichaceae archaeon
CCCGCCACCGCCACCTCCAAACCCTCCACCGCCACCAAATCCGCCGCCACCTCCGCTGAATCCACCTCCAGAGCTTGCAGTGGCCACTGGTGCCGTCATGCCGTAGACGTGCCCGAAGTAGATGGGCATATAGACCACTGCAGGAGCCTCTGGGATGTGTACATTCAGCTTCTCCATGGCCTCGGCAACCTTCTTGCCGACTCCCAGAGCCGTGCCATATACCAGCCACTCCTTCCAGATTGCCAGGTCTTCAGGCGCGTACTTCTGAATTGAGGCGAAGTCTGAGAGGAATGTGCCGAATGCTTCCCACTCAAGCTTCTCCTTGTACAGGTCGTCCTTCCACCTGCCAAAGAGCGCTGACGGGGCAAAGACCGGCGGCACGGATTCGACCAGGATCACAAGCGATGCCATAAAGCCTGTGAAGAGCTGGGGATAGATGCTGCTCTGGCTGAAATAGAGATATGCCATAGCCAGCACCAATATTAGGGAGAGCACAGTCAGTGCTGCAGCCTTCGGCCTGCCGCTTGAGACGAACTCACTGGAGATTCTCTTGTCCGCGCCCCTTAGAAGTTCGTTCATCTCCTCCCTCATCAGGTTCAGGCGCGTTGCAGACCTGCCTCCAAGCCTGGACGAATCCCTCAGGCCCTTGATGTCTTGCTCAAATGCCTCAGCATCAAAGATTCCATTTATGGAGTGGTCCTCCAGGAAAGAGATGACCTTTCTCTCGTAGCTGTCGCCTGAGGCATCGATGCCCTTTAGCAGCCTGATTCTGAGGCCGCCCTCAGACTCTATGTCCAGGATCCCGCGCCTGCTCAGGTCCAGCAGCGTAGCAAAGAACCCGTCCTGGTCAAAGTCGAAGGCATCTCCCTTGAAGACCTGGTTGACTACCCAGGGCTTCCTCTTGCCAGGCACATAGCTCAGGAACTTTGGAACAGTGAAGTGCTTCTCACGGCCGTACAGGTAATAGAGGAGCAGGATTACTGCAGGGAAGAGCAGCATCAGATACCGCATAATGCTGGCAAGGTTGGAGAAGAGGCTGTAGCTGCCGTAGTAGGCCGAGTTGGCAGAGGTGGTCTTTCCCTCCACATCAGCCACCTGGCTCTGGAACCCGTCCATGAGAGAAGCTGCATCAGGGCTCATCAGCATCTCCACCTCCAAAAGCCCGTTCTCGGGGCTGCTTCCTGTCATGACCCAGGAATCGCCCTCTTTCCTCATATCCATGGGAGGGTGTGAGAAGACCTTGGTCACAGAACCTGTGGGGTCGTGGATGGCTACAGTCACCTGGCGGTAAAGCATGTGCTGGTCAGCCAGCTTGAGGTTTAGGTGGCAGCTTGTCTGGTCGCACTCAAGAGGTGGATGGAGCAGGAATGAGTAGCCGATCTCGTACCTGCCGGCATTGAACCTGCCAGGGCTGAGACATCCGACCTCGCTATTCAATGCCAGTTGACTTATGTCACCCACATAGGCGGACGAGTTTGCAGGCCTGACCGCTGTGCGGATGGTCCTCACATCGCCCTGCCAGTCCTTGGCATAGGCCACAGTCCCCGGCGGCGGGCTTATGTCCTTGATCTCGATATAGGGGCTGCCAAGAGCCGTAAACGAGAGCGGGACCTGCCAGTTCCTATACAGCATCCTGTAGCTGTCTGCCTGGTTGATCTGGTATGCGAACTTCTCAAGCAGAGTTCCGTTTAAGTAGAGGTCGGCACGGTAGCTGTCCACGTATATGCTTCCCCCAGTGGGGCTGCCTGATAGGAGGAAAAACCCGCCGATGCCTATAATCAGGGCCAGTACCACCAGGACGGCTATCTGCCTGTGCTCGCTCAATCCCAGCTCACCTTCGGCTTGCCCGGCTCAAGCTCATCATCTGTCTTGAGGTAGCCCCTTCTGCGAAGCTCATCCTCTTCGAAGTTGAGGTAATCCATCTTCCTCATCCTGGAAAACCCGGCTATGAACTTGGATGGAATTGAGTCAAGAAGGGTGTTGAACTCCTGCACTATGTTGTTGTAGGTGTACCTGTGCCTGGAGATCTCATCCTCCACATCCTTGATGGCGTTCATGGTGGCCACAACAGGCTCAGAGGTCTTCAAGTTGGGATAGCTCTCAGCCACTGCCAGGACGTTTCCAACCAGGCCCCTGCTGGCACCGTTTATCCTGGCCAGGTCTTCAGGGCTGGCGCTGGATAGGTTAGTCCTCATGCTTGTGATCTTCTCCAGAGTAGAGCGCTCGAACTGGGCATAACTCTTGACCGAGTCCACAAGCTGCTCTATCATATCCAGGCGCTTCTTCATGGCCACCCTGATCTGGGAGAGTGTGGCATCAGCGCCATTCTTGAGGCTCTGCAATCTGTTGTAAGTGATAATATAATATAAGCCGAGAACTACAACCAGCACTACCAGGAAGAGAAGAGGTATAGATGAGGCCATGCCTAGATCTTGGATCTCACACCTTAAATAGTTAGCCAGGAATGGCCACGATCATCCAGATTGCTAGTCTTAATTATTGCGCAGCCACATCTTAACAGATCCTGTAGGACTGATGCCAGACAATATTTGAGAGATGATCGCCCATGGGCAGATGGGCTGAACCCTGCAGGAAAAAATATTGGCTGCAAAAAAGAGTTAGTCAGAGATGCCAGCAAGGATATTTGCAGTCCAGAAGTTGTACCCCTGCGAAATACGCGTGCTCTGAGAACCTGTGCCGTGAATGCTAAACTTTGCAGGCGATGCGACAGCAGTTCCTGTGCCGCCCGACCCGGACCCAAATATAAAGCTGACCAGATTGGCCTGGCTCACATCTACAGATACCAAATCTGTGGGAGTACCTGCGGCATCTATGTCCTGCCCGGAAAACTGACCAAGGGCACTTGAATAGTCTGTGCGGGAGCTGGTCTCATCAGGCCCGTAGTTCCTGGCCTTGCTCAATACAGTGGCTGCATTGCTCAGACCATCATGCAGGCCGGTTAATTCTGAGCCCACATTGGCATTTACGCTATCCACATTGGCCAGATGGGCATTTGTCCTCAGAGTGACTGCGCTGGAGCGGGTGCTGGCGTAAATGCTGTCATCGGTGTTATCCTTGGAATAAGCCGTGAAGAAAGTCGCAGAGCGTACCGATTGAGTTGAGTACGATATCATATTTATGGCATCTACTGGGATCGCTTTGTTCAAGCTGACTCTCCGGGCAGTTGCAGATGAATAGGCTGAACCATATGCCTTATTGTAGTTCAAGTTGATGTCAGCCGTGTTGGGGCTGCCAGAGTTGTGCCAGGACTCTGAGTCAAGATTGATATCGGCAGACGCACGATCGTCTGTTGCATATGTGTTGGCCCTGGACTTAAAGCCACCAATCGCCTCTGTGTGAGCATTCGCATTGGAGGGGTCCTGTACAAGCGTCGTGGGAGTCACTCCATCCCAGGCGCTGCTCTCAGCCAGGCCGTGGATATCTCCATCGATATAGCCCAGACCCGGATTATTGCCCCTGTTAGAGCTGACGCTATTATATACAGTGCTCTTGGCATAGCTCTTCCAGTCATTGGCATTCGACTCTGTATAGATGCCGGACTCTGCTGACAGCGATCCGCTGGGATTTGGCAGAGGAGCGGTGGGGGATGGCTTATCCTCAGCATTTTTAGATTCCACATAAGCCTTTCCCGATGCAGACCCCATCACCTTCTTCACCAGCATGGGCGACACGGCATGGGCCTCATAGCTGGCAGTGCCGTCTGCATTGGCGTAGGTCGAGCCCCCCCCGGTATTGCTCGTCTCTGAGGAGATCTCGGCACTGCCGCTGACCACGCCTGTTTTGAGAGCTTGATAGGGGAAGGCCAGGAATGAGTTGTCTACACAGGCGGTTGCCTTTATCCTGGCATCAGCCGACGCTATGCCGGCATTGGTATTTTTTTTAACCCCGACGTTGATGTAGCCTGAGTAGCCTGCATGCAGGCTGAAATCGTCTCCATTCAGGCTGGGAGTAGCGGTCCTGGACTCTGAGAGATGCCACCTGGACCACGCATTTCCCTGCGTACCTGCGGGTATGCAGGCGTGCGCCTCAGCGCCCTCTATTAATGTGGCAGCATTACCAGATTCGGTATATCCGCTTATGGTCCCGCCAGATGCCACAGCCTGGTTCGAGACCCCATCGACGCCTTCAAACATCGCAACCTCGCCCCCGAATGAGGGCCAGATGCCGGCCAGATAATAAGCCAGCACTATCATAACTCCGATCCTTTTCATCATACTAAAAGTCCCCAAACTATGTCCTTAATTGTGAACTGAACAATGATTAAGTAACACTAAAACTTATTACGTATAGA
>DATMZB010000512.1:0-4771 GCA_035560655.1 Methanotrichaceae archaeon
AGAGGATAACATGTCAGGCAGCGTCTACAAGGTGATAGAGCTTATAGGCTCGTCTCCCAAGAGCTGGGAGGATGCGGTTGAAAATATCATCATGGAGGCATCCAAGAGCTTGAGGGATATCAGGGTAGCTGAGGTAAGTGAGCTGGATGTCAGGGTAGAGGATGGAAAGATCGCCGAATACCGGACCAAGGTCAGGGTCTCATTTAGGTACGAGAAAAAGTAAGCAGGGCATAAGTCTGAGCCTCAGATATTACCTCAGCCTCTTGAGATGAACCTTTCAATGGCACTCATGTACTTATCCTGCCCATAGAACAAGAGGGTATTATGGCCCGCTCTGGGAATGATCACCAGCTCTTTGGTTCTGGATTTGGCATTATTATAAAGATCAACGGCATCAGATAGCGGTATTATCTCATCCATCTCTCCGTGTATGATGAGCAGTGGACAGGTTGTCCTCTCTATCTTGCTCAGGTTGGATACAAGGCCCTCTTTGGAAATATCAAGCAAAGCATGGTCCACTCCAAGCCTGATCATCAGGTCATAAGTATGGGCAAAGCCGCTCTCTATGATCAGTCCTGAGACATCCTCCCTGGATGCCAGTTCAAGGGCAGGAGCAGATCCAAGGCTCCGTCCCATGATAAATATCCGGCCATTGAGGCCGCGTTCCTTCAGCAGGTCTTTGAACTCTGGAAAGAGCATAGTGGCATCGCTTAACATTCTGGAGTAGCTCGGTCTCCCGCCGCTTGATCCATATCCCCTGTAGTCCAGAACTGAGAGGTTGATGCCAAGGCCTGTGAAGAGAGGCCCAATATCATCGTAGTCAACAGCCACCTCTCCATTGCCGTGGAAGAGAAGGATGTTGGGAGCTGACTCATTTGACAAGTGCATCACCCCTGTTAAGGCAATTCCCTCATCGACCTCAAATGCCAATGCAGATCTATCTGGAGCGGCCTTGACAGGCTGAGATCTCCTGGGATAGAAGATCTTGCTAGAGATTCTTGTATCATCCAAAAAGGATATGTTCTGGTTCATATTCCGCCTAAATCTTCTTTTCCACCAGCTCTATCTGGAAGAGCCTTGGCCAGAACTTTCCTGTCACAAAGAGGCGGTCGTCCCTGGCATCATAGGCAATGCCATTTAAGACATCTGTTCGAGGCAGTTCCTCAGGGCTTAGCAGGCCTGACAGGTCAATCCAGCCTGTAACCTCTCCGTTCTGAGGCGATATCATGGCAATATAGTTGGTAGTCCAGACATTGGCATATATCAGGCCATTGACATACTCCAGCTCGTTTATGTAGCCTACAGGTATCCCGCCAGACCTGACCCTGATCGTCCCCACCTCTTTCATGGATTCTGGGTCGAGCACATGCAAGATATCTGTGCCATCGCTCATGAACAGGCGACTGCTATTGCGGGTGATTCCCCAGCCCTCAGTCCTGTATGCAAAATTCCCAATGGGGTCAAAGCTGCTCTCATTATATGTGAATCCTATGCCAGACCTCCAGGTGAGCTGGATGAGCACGTCCTTCCAAACGGTCACGCCCTCACCGAAGTACATGGCAGAGAGATTACGCTGCTGGAGCACCTTTCCAGTATCCAGGTCGACTTTGCGTATGGATGATCTGCCAAGGTTGCCTGTCCCCTCATAAAGGAACCCCCGGTCATAGATGAGGCCCTCAGTGAATGCACCGCGATCATGAGGGTAGGTATTGATAATTTTATAGCCGTAAACAGGCATCGAGCCGCTTATGGGCGGCTGTGCAGCTGCAGCCAGGCCCTCTGAAAGTGCCATATTCAGGATGAGTGCTGCCATGAAGATGGAGATGAAAACCAACCCTGGCGGCCTGTATTTAGATCGATTTTTATTAAGCATTAATCCTCTATACATCTCACTCTCATATCTGAAGCCATTTTCCATCCCAACAGCCGTTTCATAAATGTACGATGCTGCCCTCCTGGCCAGGCAGTATCCAGGTCCCATCTCTGCCATCCAGTGCCGCCTCCAGATGGTCGACATCAGTTATCAAAGCCCTCTTTCCAGTGGCCGAAACATAATCCGTGCAGGCCTCAACCTTGGGGCCCATCGACCCTGGCGGGAACTCGCCGCAGTCCAGGAGCGATCTGGCAGCCCTGACGTCCATTATTGCTATTGGCTTCTCCTCAGCAGTTCCAAAGCCAGTGGAGACATGAGGGACGTCTGTCAGTATTGCCAGTACTCCTGCACAAAGAGCTATGGCCAGAAGCGATGCGGTGCTGTCTTTATCAATGACCGCCTCGACTCCATGCAGGCGGCCGCTTCCAGTTACTGGTATGCCTCCTCCGCCTCCGGCGATAACCAGGTGGCTGTGGCTTACTGCATCTGCAATTGTGTGCATCTCAACGATCCTCTCAGGCCGCGGCGAGGGCACCACCCTCCTCCAGCCATGCTTTTGAACTTCAACCATCATCCAGCCATGCTCTCTTTTGAGGATATCTGCCTCGTCGCTGCCGTAGATCGGCCCTATGGGCTTCTCAGGCCTGGCAAACCCCGGATCGTCCCGGTCAACAACCACCTGGGTCAGGACTGCAGCCACCTCTCTATTCGGGATGACGCCTCTGAGAGCCCGGCAGAGAAGGTAGCCTATGCTTCCCTGGGTCTCGGCCACCAGGATATCCAGGGTCTCAGGTGGAATCCTGTTCCTGGTGGCCTCAATCCTCAGGAGTATCATTCCCACCTGGGGGCCGTTGCCGTGAACCAGGGCCATTCCGGCCTCCTCTGGCAAAAGGAGCTTTAAGGCTCTTGCAAATGCCTCTGCCCTTGATTCCTGGACCTCAGGGCCTGAGGCATCTGGAAGGAGGGCATTGCCACCAAATGCCAGCACTGCTGGCAATGGCGAGCCTCTGATCTTGCGGCCATAATCAGCTGGAATCTTCTCCATCATATCACCTAAGAGACGATCTTTAAGCAGGAGATCTGCATCACTTCCTCAAGTGATCGTCATGTCCCTACTCTTGACACTGGAGATGAACCTGGCAATCTCATCCCTCAGACGCGGCACTCCCATCTCCGCCAGCTCGTAGAAGACTGCAGTGGCAGGCTTATCGATCTCCATAAGCCTCCTGAGGTCGACTGGCGTGGCTATTATCACAGAGTCGCAATCGGCATTGTTTATAGTCTCCCTCAGCTCCTCTATCTGCTGGGGGTAATAGCCCATGGCCGGAAGGACATTGGATATATGCCCGAACTTCTCAAAGATCTCCTTGATCGAGCCCACTGCAAAAGGTCTTGGATCTATTAGCTCTGAGGCTCCATACTTCTCAGCAGCGACCTTGCCTGCGCCATATGACATGCCTCCGTGGGTGAGAGTCGGCCCGTCTTCTATAACCAGGACCCTCTTTCCTCTGATGACCTCCGGGTCTTCAGCAGTGACCTCCGATGCTGCATTTATCACCACGGCTCCGGGATTGATCCTGGATGCATTGGCCTTTATGGAATCTACTGCCTCCTTTGTGGCCACATTGGCCTTGTTGATGACTATCACATCTGCAGCGCGGAAGTTGGTCTCTCCAGGATAGTAGGTCATCTCATCTCCAGGGCGCAGAGGGTCGGCTATGGTTATCCACAGATCCGGCTTGAAGAATGGCGTATCATTATTTCCTCCGTCCCAGATGATGATATCAGACTCCTTCTCTGCCAGCCTCAGAATTGGCTCATAGTCCACGCCTGCATAGACCGCTGTACCCTTCTTGATGTGGGACTCGTACTCCTCCCTCTCCTCTATTGTAACGCCTGCTGCATCCAGGTCTGCCAGGCTTGCAAACCTCTGCACAGCCTCGTCCTCCAGTTTTCCATAAGGCATGGGGTGGCGCACAACCACCGGCCTGAGGCCTGCCTTCCTGATCAGGTCGGCTATGTACCTGGAGGTCTGGCTCTTGCCGCTGCCTGTCCTGACAGCACATATGGCGATGACGGGCTTTGACGATTCTAACATGGTATGAAGGCCGCCCAGCATTGCGAAATCAGCGCCCTCTGCCTGCACTTTGCTTGCCAGGTCCATCACCTTCTGGTGGCTTAGATCGCTGTAGGCAAGTATGCACCTATCTATGAGGTAATCCCTGATTATACTCACCAGGTCCTCCTCGGGCCAGATTGGCAGGCCCAGAGGGTAGAGCTCTCCGGCAAGGCTTGGAGGATACTGGCGACAGGCGATGTGTGGTATCTGCGAAGCCGTGAACCCGACTACCTCATATCTTGGATCTCTGCGAAAGAAGACGTTGAAGTCGTGAAAATCGCGTCCTGCAGCGCCAAGTATTAGAATTCTTTCCTTATCAGATCTCTTCTCTGTCATTCATATCCCTCGCAGTTATGAGGCATAGGCGCAGCAGGCCTATGAAGATCAATACGACTATCAATACATTGCAGCTATCTGCATATCAATGTAGCCTTCAATGGCTGTCGATGATGAGAATGTTTTCATCTGCTTGATGCCGGGAAGAACAGTTGATAAAAAAGTTCAAACTGTGACGGCTGCAAGATCTGGGTCTGAAGTGACTTCCTCCCCGCCCCTAAAGGGGCAGGGCTTCCTATTTCATCGATGTAGCTTGCCGTAGGGGTCCCCCTACCGTAGAGGCCAAATCTCTGTAGGCACTGACCGACAGTCCGTCGGCGAGGATGTTCAAAGCAGCGTTCCTGTCTCTGCACATTACAAGCCCGCAATGTGGGCAGACATGTACTCTGACAGAGAGATCTTTAGGAACTTTAGCACTGCAGTTTGAACATCTCTGAGATGTA
>DATMZB010000513.1:0-2565 GCA_035560655.1 Methanotrichaceae archaeon
GCTTAAGGCATACAAGTTCAGAATTCGCCCAACCAAATCTCAGAGCAGGAAGCTTGAGCGAACTCTGGATTTATGCCGATTGGTATATAACAAGACCCTGGCATACCGAAAGGACGCCTGGGAGAAGGAAGGACGATCAACTACCAAGTACGAGACGAACAACCTTCTTCCTGGATGGAAATTCGATGATCCGGGGCTATGCGAAGTCTTCTCACAAGTACTCCAGAACGCTCAGGAAAGGGTAGATCTGGGGATCAAAGCATTTTTCAGAAGAGTCAAGGCTGGCGAGAATCCCGGCTATCCGAGGTTCAGAGGAAAAGGATGGTATGACTCCTTCACCTATCCTCAGTTCGGCTTCAAGCTCCAGTCTGGAATGCTCCATCTCTCAAAGATAGGTGATGTTAAGATCAAGATGCATCGCCCAGTAGAAGGCCATATCAAACGGCTAACTATCAAGAGATCGGCTACAGGCAAATGGTTTGCCTGCTTCTCTATTGAAATTGATGAGATCTGCCCTCCTTGGAAGGATGTCTCAGCAGTTGGAATAGACGTCGGCCTTGAAAGCTTTGCCACGCTCTCCAATGGCGAGAAGATCCACAATCCAAGGTTCTTCAGGTCTGAGGAGAGTGAGTTAGCAAGAGCCCAGAGAAGGTTATCTAAGGCACCTAAAGGCACTCCTGAGAGGAAAAAAGCCCTGAAAGTAGTTCAGAGAGTCCATGAAAGGATTGCAAACAAGCGGTATGATTTCGCTCACCAATTAAGCCATGATCTCGTGAGCCGCTTCGGCACTATCTGTTTTGAAGATCTCAATATCAAAGGAATGCTCCATAACCACTGCATGGCAAAAAGCATCTCTGATGTTGCCTGGAAGATGCTGGTTAATATCACATCGTACAAGGCTGCAAGCGCCGGTTCGATGGTGATACTGGTAGATCCCAGAAACACATCTAAGGTGTGCTCTCGCTGTGGTACTATTGTTGAAAAATCTCTGTCTGATAGAGTCCATAAGTGCCCTTGCTGCGGGTTGCACCTGGACAGAGATCTAAATGCTGCTATAAATATTCTGAGATTGGGGATGCAATCTCTTCGTAAAATCGATAGAAGCCACGCCCTTTAGGGCGGGGAGCATTCACCTCCTTGATCTCGCCTTTCTCATCCAAGGTGAAGAGCCTGATGGGTGCAAAGTCGTAGAGGTCGGAGTACCTGGTCATGGCATCCTCAGCCTCAAGCCTGGAGCGTTTCAGCTCCTCATTTTGCATCTCCAGCTCTATCTGATGGACCTGAAGCTCGTGGACCAGAGATTGGGAATCTTTGCCTTCCTCGGCCATGGAGCCAGCTAAGCTGCCCTTGCCGTCCCTCAAAAGCTCCTCTGCCTGACGGCGCAAGTCGCCATCCTGCTCAAATTCGTCTCCTTCTTTCACCATGGTCTTCTTCACTCAATCACCATGGTCTTCTTCACTCAATCACCATACGCCTCATTATCGTAAATAATTCACGACTGCCGTTTGCGATCTGTGATGTCTTCAATGGCCAGGAGGATCAGATGCTTTTTTGAGCCCTCCTCCCCTATCCGTCGTGCGTTGATGAGCATCTTCCGCAGGCCGATACCAGGAAACTCGTGCTCCACCACGAAGTCCTCGACATCTGCGCTCACGGGCAAGATCTCCTCTAAAAGCCTTCTTAACTCAGGGATGTCCCACTGCCTGTTTCCCAGGTCGTATAGCAGATGCCCCTCTGTCTCCTGAGGAGTGGTCTTGAAGGCGCGGTAGAAAGATGGATTGGCAGAGACGATCCTGAGGTCTCCATCCAGCACCACCAGAGGCTCATGAACCGTGCGTATGATCTCCTCGGCATACTCGGCGCGCATAGTCATCCCATACAGGCTCTCCTGCAGCTCCTCTGCATGTTTCTGCTCAGTTATATCCTCCAGGACCTCCAGAATCCTTGCGGGCCTATGGTCGGCGGTCCAGGCAAGCACTGCGGTCCTGTCTACAAACCAGCGCCACTCGCCGTCGGCACGCTTCATCCTGTACTCCCTCTGCAAAATATCGCCTTCTCTGGCAGAGGCCAGCCAGCGTGCCCGGTCAGTCAGCCTTGAAGCATCGTCTTGGTGGTAGAGGGCCTTCCAGAAGTCATCGTCGGCACTCTCCAGCTTATCCTTGGGATACCCCAGCAGAGCGGATGCGGTCAGGCTCACATACACATTGCGTTTTTCGGCCAGGTCGTATATGAATATCGCGCCAGGCCACCTGTCGAGCACTTGCCTGATGAAGCTCTCTTCCTCATGCTCCCTGAGCGCCTCCTCAAGTTTTTTAAGGGCGGTGATATCAGAGAAGGTGATCACCACACCATCGATGATGTTATCGACAGTTCGATAAGGAATGATCCTCATCTGGTACCAGGACCCATCAACAGCTTGAACCTGGGTATCCTTGGAGATCAGGGTCTCCAGGACATCGGCGATGTCCTGCGCCAGATCATTGTACTTGAGCTTGTATGCGATGTCGGTGATGGGGCGCCCAATATCGCCTGGGATCAGGTTGAATATCCTGGTCGCATAAGGCG
>DATMZB010000514.1:0-3177 GCA_035560655.1 Methanotrichaceae archaeon
GGTAAAAACACATATAGCAAATGCTTTGAGGATACTGTTTCAAAAACTTTAAGTACTATTGGGGCTGCATGGACATAGCTCAAATATTATAACTGCTTGGGGGTGGAGCAGCTCATCTTATGCTGCCCTATGATTATGAGACTTATCACTGCTATAGATTGTATATGGCTCACAGGTTCAATTATCTGGCCTCTGGGCCTGATGATCTCCCTCTGGATGAGAGATATTGGAGCGATAGAGCTCTTTGCTGGGCTGACTGCAGTCTGGTACATCTTAGTAGCCCAGATCATGTACCTTATGATAGAGAAAATTAAAGGGAACACCATACCGGCTTGAAATGTCAGGCTTGAAGTTTCAGGCCTGGTATTACCAAGGCCTGAAATTCTGGGGTCAAGGATCCATCTGCCATATCGCTTGACTGGTTTAGGGTCATCAGTATTTGGCGCAGTCCCGACCGGTTGATCTGCTAAATGCTGCTGGCATTTGATGCTGGCGTTTGAGTTCAATCGGCCAGTCCCTCTTTATCTTCATTTCATCCAGCCGTGGTGAGACATCCTGGCGCAGGCTTGCTCTGTGGCAAAGGTCCGATCTGGAGTCGCCCGCAGAGGAGGACCACCCGCGGCCAGAAACCGTCACCTTGTGGCATATCCGATCTGAAAGGGCTTCTGTCGGGCCGCGTCTTCTCCTGCCCCGCTCCATTTGGGAAGGCGGTGTCCATACTGGCCTTCAGAAAGATTTAAATAGTTCGCAGGTACACTAACTCTAAGTTAGTAATATCAGGTGCATTCAGGCTGATCTGGAATTCAGCCCTCATGGCAGATCTGAGGCTGTGTACAGTATAGCAGGGCATAGACCAAGGATCTCTGCCAGTGTGATGTTCATGTGCTGTGTCCGACCCCGTTTGAGGCAGACTACAGACTTAAGAAGATACTTAAGCTTGAGAGACAATAAATAAATTGAGTTGATTGGAGGTTTTTAATGGCAGAAGAGACCGTGCTTAAAGTAATTGAGGCTCGTCCGTCAGATGTTGGGCGGGGCATCGCCCGAGTAGATCCAGCAATCTTCAGGGAGAAGGGCTGGCAGGCAGGAGATGTGCTCTCAATCCAGGGCAAGAAGAAGACTGCAGCTCTGCTCTGGCCCGGCTATCCCGACGATACCGGCGCTGGCGTGATCAGGCTGGATGGGAACATCAGAAGGAACGCCGGAGTGAGCATTGACGACAGGGTTCCAATCAAGGTCATCCAGTCAGCTCCTGCAGAGAGCGTGGTATTTGCTCCAACAGTGCCCCTTCGCATCACCGGTGGCGAAGAGTACCTCAGAAGGTACATGGAAGGGCGTGTCCTGACCAGGGGAGACATCACAGAGATCAATGTCATGGGCAGGAAGATAGAGCTCATGGCAGTCAGAGTGACCCCTGCAAAGGAGGCCGTGGTCATCGGTGATAGGACAAGGATTGAGATCTCTGAGAAGCCGGCCAAGGAAGAGAAGTCGGTGCAGAGGATCACCTACGAGGACATAGGCGGCCTTGGACCAGAGATCAAGAAGGTCAGGGAGATGATTGAGCTGCCAATGAAGCACCCCGAGCTCTTCGACCGGTTAGGTGTTGAAGCTCCCAAGGGAGTGCTGCTCTACGGCCCACCGGGCACGGGAAAGACCCTGCTGGCAAAGGCTCTGGCCTCAGAGACCAATGCCCACTTCGAGACACTGAGCGGCCCTGAGATCATGTCCAAGTACTATGGTGAGTCTGAGGAGAAGCTGCGGCAGATCTTCAAGACCGCTGAGGAGCAGGCGCCCTCAATCATACTCATAGATGAGATAGACTCCATCGCCCCCAAGAGAGAAGAGGTCACGGGCGAGGTAGAGCGCCGTGTGGTGGCCCAGCTCCTGGCACTGATGGACGGCATGGAAGCCAGGGGAAAAGTAGTGGTCATTGGCGCTACCAACCGGCCTGACTCAATAGACCCTGCACTGAGGCGTCCCGGCAGGTTCGATCGTGAGATAGAGATTGGTGTCCCCAATAAGGAGTCCCGTCTGGAGGTCTTGCAGATCCATGCCCGAGGAATGCCCCTGGCAGCTGACGTGAACATTGAGAAGCTGGCCGCGGTTACTCACGGCTTCGTTGGCGCCGACCTGGCAGCCCTGGCAAGAGAGGCAGGTATGCGCTCACTGAGGCGCATACTGCCAGAGCTGGACCTGGAAGTGTCCTCCATCCCAGTGGAGGTCTTGAACAAGATCGAGGTCACAAACGACGACTTCCTGGATGCTCTAAGAGAGATGCAGCCCTCGGCCATGCGTGAGGTCATGGTTGAGTCCCCGGACGTCAAGTGGGAGGATATCGGCGGCCTGGACCAGGTCAAGCAGGAGCTGGTTGAGTCTGTAGAGTGGCCTCTGACATATGCCAAGCTGTTCAGGCACATGGATGCTGAGCCTCCAAAGGGCATACTGCTTTACGGGCCTCCGGGAACGGGAAAGACCCTGCTGGCAAAGGCAGTGGCCACAGAGAGCGAGGCCAACTTCATAAGTATCAAGGGCCCGGAATTCCTGTCCAAGTGGGTGGGCGAGTCCGAGAAGGCTGTAAGAGAGACGTTCAGAAAGGCCAGGCAGGCAGCACCGTCTGTCATATTCCTGGATGAGATAGACTCTATCGCCCCCGCAAGAGGTGGCATGTCCAGCGATTCACACGTCACTGAGAGGGTCATATCCCAGATACTGACTGAGCTTGACGGGCTGGAGTCGCTCAACAGCGTCATAGTGATCGCAGCCACCAACCGGCCTGACATCATAGATCCGGCGCTGCTGCGTCCAGGCAGATTCGACAGGCTAATTGAGATTGGCCTTCCGGATGAGGCGGGCAGGCTCGCGATCCTGAAGATACATGCAGGCACAAAGCCTCTGGCTGAGGACGTCAGCCTGGAGGACATCGCCAAGAAGACAGAAGGGTACTCCGGTGCCGACCTGTCCTCGATAGTGAACGAGGCGGTAATGCTGGCCATAAGGGAGTGCGTGCTGCAGGGCAAGTCTCAGGAAGAGGCCCAGATCTGCAACTACAAGGTGGAGAAGAAGCACTTCGATGAGGCCATGAAGACAGTCAGGCCCACGGCCACTGAGAACGATATGTACAAGAGGTTTGCAAAGGCAGTGTAGGCAGAGTTATGGGTGGGTTGGCGCTGCCCAGCC
>DATMZB010000515.1:0-4903 GCA_035560655.1 Methanotrichaceae archaeon
AGCGATGCCCTTATGAGATTTGACAAGGCCAGGAATCGAGTTCTTTTCGCAGCTGCAGGCCTAATCTTAGCACTGATCACTTTAACCGCTCAATCAGGCGCAGAGTTCAGCAATCACATAGAGCAATCAATAGCTCAAACGGCTAGCGGCTATGGGGACATAACCCTGGGTCAGAGCACAGAGAGCTATGCTCAAGTCAAAGGTCAGAGCAGCAGTGTGAGCCAGGACAATACCCAGGAGGCGGTCAATCTATTAGCGGATGCCAATGTCCAGCAGAGCATCATCAATTGGGCAGTTTCTGATAACGGTGACATGGACCTGGGCAACGAGATTGCTGTTAAGAGCGTCCAGTCTGCAAGTGAGATCTCAACCCAGAGCAGTGATACAGTGAGCCAGAAGATATTGAGCTATGGAGACGTTCAGGGAGATGCTAATAAGGTCCACCTCGACGGCTACCAGGATGTCTGCAATGTCTTAGGGTTCAGCATGGGCGTGTACGGGGAGAACTTCGTGAAGGTAGATGGAAACAGCAATGTCGTGGATGAGGCCAATACATTCCAGGCCAAGGCAGAAGCGGGCTATGATCTTCCGGTGTACTTCACTCAGAAGAATGGTGCAGAGATTCGCGGAGACTCAAACGAAATTGAGTTTGCAAACAGTATTCAAAATCCAGTGATAGATAGCATCCAGCAGAATATGGCGCTTGTAGGATCAGTTGGCGAGGATGATGAGGAGAGCACCCAGAAGAATATGGCGCTCATAGAAGCGATTGGCAAGGAGAATGAGCAATGAGGTCGGCAGTGGTACAGGTCTTGGTTCTGATGAGCCTGGTCGCCTCTGCAGCAGCCGCAGATGATATTTATTGGACAACTGATGACTCTATGAACGTCCAGTGTGACGGGGGCGCGAATATGGATCTGTTCACGTCCATGGATAAGGACGTGAAAATAGGCGACCAGATGATAGAGAAGACTGTAAATTCGAACGTGGTGGCATCAAATATTTTGGCGCTGGATATGAAAAGCACCTCCAGCCTGACAATAAATGATGCAGGACACATCTACACCTACGGGTATGAATTCGAGGATTCTCTAAAGCCCCTTGACTCATCATCAGACAAGGAGATGGACTACAACGTAGCTCTAAAGTATGATCTATCAGTCCCCATGGATAACCTGAGCTATCCAGTGACTGACTATCTATCGGTCTTCAAGTTCCATAACCCTGACTTGTCTGGGTCGAAATCCGATTCTGCGCTCGAGCTCCACCTGGATTCCAGCATGGACAGCGATGAGATGCTAAATGAGATACAAAGCAGCATAGACAAGATGGATCAGGCCAACTCTGAGTCTCAGGAAGGCCAAAATAACCTAACGCCAAGTGAGCTTACCATAAAGTTTATAGCTCCGACTCAAGAATCTAGCAATGGTGTATCATGTATCTGGAGCACAGAGTACGTCATAACGGTCCCATTGGCGATTTGAAGTTCATAGGATTTCTTCTATTTTTAGCACTGGTACAAGTACCAGTATCTGCAGACGTATCCATCACCAATGGATATTACTCATATGTCTCAGAGGTCCATGACACCCTGATGCTCCACAATATGGATTATAAGAATCAGGTCACAATAAAGCCGACTTATATCATGGCTGTTTCTAAAGCCAATGTCTCCAACACCTCTGAGCCCAGCACTGCTGAGAATTCAATTGGCATAACTTCTCTTGAAGGACAGGTGTCTGCCTTCGCTGATATTGCAGGCGATACGCTGTTTTATAACAAGAGCATATTTGGGGGCGATGCATCTGGCAGCGATGCTGCAGCCCAGGTAGATTATCAGATGAGCTCAGGCCATGCACTGATGGCCATTCAAAACAAGGATATGAGTTCTTCTGAAGAAGTGGTCTCAAACGAGGGAATGCTCACTTCCAGTATCAGTGGCACTGTGAGCCAGATTCAGTCAAATACGGTATGCTATGCACTGAAGGTCGGCCAGCCAATAGGCTTTTCGGATGACCTCCGAATAAGATATTTTAACAGGTCTGCTGAGATGAAAGGCAATCTAAGCGCAATTGGAGAGATATTGGAAGGCAACCCACCCAAATATAGCTGGAATACATTGGTAGCTGGAGACCAGTCATCAGCAACTGCCATGATGCAAATAGTGGGCTACACTGGAAACAGGAATTTGACGTTTAGAATAAGGGGCACCAGCTCGGATCTCAGCGATAAGATTGCAGGTCCTGTGCTTTTAGTGCATAGAGATCCTAATAAAATGAACAAGTCATTCATAGGCTCTCAGAACCTGCTTATGATATACACGCTTCGTCATAGCTGAGGGGTGGGCAGATGACCAATCTATCTAAGCTATATTTAATAGCGCTCATCTTGTTGTATCTCGGCCTAATATCAGACGGAAGGATAGGCTATGATATAAACGTGAATGTAGACGGCATTCACTGGGGCAGAAGTCAGTCTACAATGCCCATGAATTTAAAAATAGACGGCTCATGCAACGGGACTGGAAACTCCAACAAGTATGTCCAGATCGCTGAGATGGCAGGAATAGGCCTCAGTGATAGGACCCACACTGATAAAGGCATACTCAATGCCGATGAGAAGATCAACTTATCCACCTCTGTGACCGAGATCATCATAGATGAGTCTTATAGCAATACTGCAAACCGCTACACTGTGGATATCGATGAAGAGATGCCAACATACCTTACAGATGAGAGCAGAATGGCTTATCAGGGTGATGGCATCTATACAAAGAACAACTATGCTAATAACGGGGATGACGTATTTACCAATTATTATGGAAGCTATCTGACAAAGTCCATCAGGTATGCGGCGATATATCAGAATGCCACGGTTCACGCAGAAGTCGGCCCAACACAGGCCAAAGAATCTCTCTTTAGAAATGCTGCCTGGGCCTTCAGGGTCTCCTCAAACTCGGACACATACTCGGGCCTGGGGTATTCATTGAAAGAGGGATGCCAGGATGACAGCTACTATGGCTCATACCAGATAAATGAAAGGCTGACGAGGGGGTCCAAATATTTCAATCTCAGCAGGAACGACGATTGGCTTGGATGCTGTCCTGCTCTGTACCTGGCCTTAAGCGATAACGGCCTGGATCGACTGATGGCTTACGATAATTAGCATGATGAATCATAGGATAGTGGTGCTATGAGAATATGCACGCTGATAATAGTTGCGGCAGTAGTCGTAGCTCTCTTGTTAGGAACTGCGACTTCTATGGGACTGGTTAAGGACAAGAGCGAATCTCAAGGCAGTACTCTAAGCCAGGGAAATACATCGTCATCTGACTTAGAGAACTACACAGCGACTATGTCCATGGTCTGGAAGGGGTACTCAGAGGATATGAAGTACATGAATGTCATCCTGGAAGGATATCTAAAGAAGAATATCTCCAGCCTGGAAGCCATGAATGGGGCTACATCATTATACATATTATCAGGAGATACTCTCAGCACATTGGCAGTGCTCAAGGCCCCTCAGAATTATACGGAAGATCGAATGAATGCCATAAATGCGGTGCAGTATCTCAGGATCTCACTTTGGAATCTAGGCAAATACTTTGAAACAAAGGACAGGATGTACTCGAACACATCTTTGAAGAGCTATAATGAGAGCGTCAGATACTTTAATAATAGAGCATCTATCCCAAACCCTCAAAATCCTCAGGGTGCGGGCTAATAGCATAGGCTCAACATATGAAACCTTAAAAAATCCTTATTAGGCACAAACCCTTTTAATTTATTAATTGATGCCCCGCAGCAAGCTGCGGGGTTCATCGTCCTAGTTTGACTGCGCTTACCCCGCGCATTATCATATGCGCATCAAGTCAAAGATTTCTTGGCTATATGGCCTCAAACCAGAAGCACTGCGATGATGCCGCTGAGGAATACTCCATCGAATGTTCCAGCACCGCCGATGCTTGCCACTGGAGCCCCCAGGCCACTTATCCTGTGGAGGTTCAGGATATCCGCGCCAATGAGAGTTCCAAGGGTTCCTGCCACATAGGCTACGATGAAGATGAACGGCTCAGGAGAGCCGAAGAAGGTGGTCAGGGCGCTAGCAGTCAGGGCTGCAGCCAGTGGCGAGACCAGCGCCGGAGCCACTATGCCCACACCTTTTACAGGCTTGGACACAATCTTTGAGATTACTGTTACCACTGCAACTCCTGCCAGGGCAAAGGGTATGGATGCCGGAAAAAGGTAGAGTAGGTACGCTGAGACCAGGACGGGTATCACAGCGCCGCCAAAGTTGACTGCCAGAACGGTGTGATTGTGCAGTGTATCCTGGATAGGCACCCGATAGGTCACTCCAAAGACCCGGACATAGGCATCTCTAACTGCTGGAACATCAGACTTCAATGTAGTCAGAGGGATGTTCACATTGCTTCCGATGAGTGATGCCAGGAGCAGGATTAATGCCTGAGCCCAGGAGAAGCCGATCCTGGTAAAGGCAGTTCTCAGGACGTCCATGAATAGCAAGCCCACTGCGAGGAATACCAGGAAGGCCAGCAGAAACATGAAGAGCAATCCCAGTGGATTGTAAAACAGACGGTTGGCCATAATAGAAGATAGGCTCGATGGTTATTAACTTTTTTGACATAGCCGAAATCAAAAGGTAGATGTATTCAGACCAGGGATAAATTATCTCACATGGACAAGCTTCGAGCCTTGCACCGGATCATGGTCATGAGCGGCAAAGGTGGGGTTGGGAAGACCACAGTGGCCGTCAACCTGGCCCTGGGGCTGGCCCTGTACGGCAGGCAGGTGGGACTGCTTGATGCAGACATTACAGGGCCAAACGTCCCAAAGATGCTAGGTCTTGAGGATGAGTTCCTGGAGCCCCAGGAGGACGGGAGCAT
>DATMZB010000516.1:0-2637 GCA_035560655.1 Methanotrichaceae archaeon
ATTCATATGAGCCTTTGATGAATGTGTACCCCATCATTTCAGGCGGATATGCTATCCATGGGCCTTTAAAGAGACAGGGCTGCCTCATGGAAATGCTGCAGTCACAGGCCTTTATAGTCAAGCCCAATGGCACGCCGACAGAGGCATACATTCTTAAATTCGCTGAATTCACAAGCCCAGATGACAATGTCTCTATCTATTGTTGCTCTAAGACTATAATTGCTTTGATCAGTGCTGAGCAGATCGGCAATAAGTAAATCCTTGCTGCTTTTTTGGCCATTGAACTATGAGATGTCCTGGCATGATAATTGGAGCGCTGCATGCCATAGAACATCTTGTGGCCAGCTCTGTCCTAAAAATGCGATTCTATCGGTATTCAATGCATCGCGTGCAGGATATCTCTGGCTATGCACCAGCGGGGCGACTCCTTCTGGGCTCCTTTGCCCAGGATCCAGTAATCGAACTTCTTGTTCATCTCTCCATTCTTCTCCTCTAGAAGGAGCCAGTAATTCAGGAGATTCAGAAGAGACGGGTCTTTGCTCTTAGCAACGGGATAAGCATAGAAAACTTTGTGCTCATCGCTTGGCTCAAGCTGGACCACAGTGTAGTAAGGATGCAAAAGAGCCAGGGCGGACCCCTCCTCAGCAGTCTCCAGCAGCACATCGGCCTCATCTTTTGTGAAGAACTCCTCATAAGAGTCAACCTTAATCAGCGTAGCATGCGGAAACAGCATCTGAGCAGTTGTCACATCTTCAGTTCTATTCAGGACGGCTATCTTCAAATCCATTTTATTCTGCGCATTTTCAAGCCTCCCAAACTCATCTGCCCTCCAATCAGGGACAACAAAGGCCAGATGAAGCTCCATGTAGGGGCTTGAAAAGTCCATAATCTCCACCCGTTCAGGGGTCACAGATACGGCTGACATTATGATATCACAATAGCCATGGTCCAGAGCTTCTGCCATGGAACCGTATTCAACAGGGACGAACTCAAGTCGGGGCAGGCGCAAGAAACGAGCAAGATCGCCTGCCATCTGCACATCGTACCCCACCAGAGTTCCATTGCGGTTGAAGAAGGCAAATGGGATAATATTTGGGATATAGCCCACCCTCAAAACGCCATGGCTCCTGATACGTTCAAGAGCGTTCTCTTTTTCCTGCTCTTTTAAGGATATGTATGGTACATCGGCTAGTCTCCTGTAAACCGATGTCTCAAGCGAGCTGACTGCAAGCCCTCCAGAATCTTTCCATGGCAGATCCATGCCAGTGACCATCTGATCGCTTTGATCCGGGCCTCCAAGCATTTGAGCAAACCCAATCCTGAGCCCAAAAACGACTGCCGAAAATACCGCTATGATCAACAGAGCTGAGAGGACCAGCCTCTTCCATCTGATGCCGGCCAGGCCTGTGAATGAGGCTATGCATATCACAGTGAATGTGAAGATGGACATACAGGTCAGGCCGGTGACGAAATGGATGTGAATGGAATTGGAGCTCTGGAAAAGCTCCATGGCATCGGCTGGCAGGTGCATGAGATCGAGCAAAAATTGAACCGATACAGTAGGCGATCCAAATAGGCTGGGAATTCCTGCGAAGATCAGTTTCAGGCGATCTGATGTCTCCAGAGGGTGCATGTAAAACCAGGCAGTGAAGAGGACAAAGAGAATAGATGCAAAGGCTCCAAGAGTGGGAAAACTATAGGCCAGAGGAACCAGGACCTCGCTGTAATTCTTAGCCTTCAAAGCTGTCTCCTCTTTATCTTGCTTTTGAAACAGGTTCTGGACTCCTTCCATGATCAGAGGCAGAATAATGAAGTCGTTTCGAGTGGTCATTCCAAGGATCATGGCTCGGCTGGACATCGAGAGCAGTTCACGATAGCCAAAGGGCGTAATGGAGCTGGTCAGCAAGGGAAGGACAAGAAAGGCCAGCAGAAGAGCAAGGGCTATCAGAGAGATGAAGTAGACCTGAATCTCCAATAGCCGACTCAGGGTTATGGTGCCAGCGGTGTCGGATATGATCGCAAAGACTCCAAAAGGGATTATCACCTTTATTAAACCGTTTACGTGTACAAGGGCCGATGATATGACTTTTAGCAGATCCAGGAGGATTTTATTATTCTCATTTCCAATTAGCGCAAAGCCCAGGAGCAGGCTGAAGAGCACAATGGAAGGAAGGAAGCCTTTGGATAGGGAAGAGAAGATATTGTAAGGAATGAATACATCTATCAGGTCGAAATCCGCCAGCTTTGTTATCTCGCTTGTACTGAAAAAAGAAGCCCTGGAAAGATGAGGGAAAGTAAACTGCATGGAATAGAAAGCAATTGCGCCAAGCGCCCAGAAGAGAAGCATAACCATGCCGCCTTTAATCGCGATGTTCTTTGCCTCACCTCTGTCCATCCCGCCTATGCCTGCAATGAGGTTGACTATGAGATAAGGCAGCACCGTGATCTGCATGATCCTTATGAAAGCCGATGCGAAGGGTTTGAAGACCGAGCAGGAGTCGCCAAAGAACACCCCTGCCAAAATCCCGAAGAGAATGCCAATAAAGATCTGAGCGTTAAAGCTGAGTCTCGGAAGCGTCATTCTCCTGTGTCCCTCCTTTCCATGCTTCAGCACCACTATAATTTATCCATTAATCG